>JBAXMT010000001.1:0-40439 GCA_037134135.1 Methylococcaceae bacterium
AAAATTTGCAAGATTTCAACCCCTGCGGACAATGCGACATTTGCCGCGCCGTAGACGAAGGACGATTTTTAGACTTAATCGAAGTCGATGCTGCCTCGCGTACAAAAGTCGAAGATACCCGCGACCTGCTCGATAACGCGCAATACGCGCCGAATCAAGGACGTTACAAAGTTTATCTCATCGATGAAGTTCACATGTTATCGGGGCATAGTTTTAATGCTTTGCTCAAAACCCTCGAAGAACCACCGCCGCACGTTAAATTTCTACTCGCCACCACCGACCCACACAAAATTCCCGTTACGGTTTTATCTCGCTGCTTACAACTCAATCTAAAACGCCTTTTGCCGAGCGAAATTTTCACCCAAATGGGTTTTATTTTAGGGCAGGAAAAAATTGCGTTTGAACCCGAAGCGTTAAAATTGATTGCACGCGCCGCCGATGGCAGTATGCGCGATGGTTTGAGTTTGCTGGATCAAGCGATTGTGTACGGTAACGGTCAAGTCAATAACGACGAAGTTCATGCGATGCTGGGTTCGATTGCTCAACAACCTGTCGAATCGATTTTGCAGGCTTTGGCACAAGCCGACGCGCCAGCGATTTTGAATCAAATTGACGATTTAAGTCAGCTCAGTCCCGATTTCAGCGATTTATTACAGCAGCTTTTGCAATTTTTGCATCGCATCGCGTTGGTTCAACACATTCCAACCACGCTCACGCATGATTTAGATGTTGAAGTCGTGGCGTATTTGGCGAAAATGATGAGTCCCGAAGATGTGCAGCTTTATTATCAAATCGGTTTACTCGGACAAAAAGATTTAGAACTCGCGCCCGATCCACGCAGCGGCTTTGAAATGGTGATGTTGCGAATGTTGACGTTTCGACCTGTGAAAAGTGGCAATGTGCAATCTGTTCAAATACAGCAACCTGTTCCGCAAACGCAAGTACGTCCACAAGCGCAAATTCAACCGCCACAAGTTGCTCAAATTCAGACGCGACCAGCCGCTCCTGTTCAAGAGATGCCCCGCATTACTGACAATTGGGAATCTATTGTTTCGGGTTTAAAAGGTATGACGAAACAATTTGCAAGTCGTTGTGTACTTGAACAATTGGACGAATCGCAGTGTCGTTTGAGTTTAGACCCCGAATTTCAAAGTTTGCTTGACCAAGATTCGGCAGCTAAACTCGAAAATGCGTTGCGTGATTTGCTCGCAAAACCGCTAAAACTTTATATTGAAGTCAAAGCTCTTAAGACACATACGCCCGCGCAACAAATTGTGCAAGCGCAAGATAATCGTCAACAAGCGGCTGTTGACGCGATTCATCAAGATCCAAATGTCATTTATGCTAAAACGCATTTTGACGCGCAAGTTTTACCCGAAACGATTCAACCGTATTAACTTTATTAACTTTCAAAATAGGAAAAATAAATGAAAAACGCATTAGGTAATTTGATGCAACAAGCTCAAAAAATGCAGGAAGATTTGAAATCAGTTCAAGACGAATTGGCGTTAATGCAAGTCGTTGGCGAATCAGGCGGTGGTTTAGTTAGCATCGTAATGACAGGGAAACGCGAAGCACGCAAAGTCACGATTGATCCATCATTGGTTGGCGAAGATAGAGATATGCTTGAGGATTTAGTTGCCGCTGCAATTAACGATGCTGTTCATAAAGCCGACAAAATGAAAAAAGAAAAAATGTCGGCGATTACCGCTGGAATACCTTTGCCAGCAGGTTTTAGTTTGCCGTTTTAATTTTGGAATTTGATTATGAGTGATTGTCTATTTTGTAAAATGGTGGCGGGTGAAATCGTGCCAAATGTAATCTTTGAAGATGACGATGTTTTGGCTTTTCACGATATTGCGCCGCAAGCCCCGATTCATATTTTGATTATCCCGAAAAAACATATTTCAACTTTGAATGATGCCGATGATGCGCTTTTGTTGGGTAAATTGATGCAAACTGCATCAAAACTCGCTAAAAATCTAGGCGTTGCCGAAGCGGGTTATCGTACCGTTATCAATTGCAATGAATTAGGTGGGCAAGCGGTCTATCATTTGCATATTCATTTATTGGCAGGACGACAAATGTTGTGGTCGCCAGGTTAATTTGAATATGGAAAAAGAAATTCAATGGGTAGGCACAGCGTATGAAGATATTCTCAACTTTTCCGTTGATGCTAAAAAAGAAGCGGGTTTTCAATTAGGCAAAATTCAAGCTGGTCTTGCTCCTGATGATTGGAAACCCTTTAATGCGATTGGTGCTGGTACAAATGAATTACGATTTCGTGATTCAACGGGGATTTACCGTGTTATGTATGTCGCTAAATTTGAAGAAGCTATTTATGTGTTGCATTGTTTTCAAAAGAAAACACAGACAACAACAAAACAAGATAAAGCAATTGCCACAGAACGCTACAAAGCCGTTATTCAGCAAAGGGGAATGAAATGATTGATACAAAAATTAACCACATTACAAAGTTTGGAGCGAACATCTTTTCAGAATTAGGTTTTGATGCTGATGACGCAGAGCATTTGCAAAGCGAATTACAGCAAAAAATACAAAATGAAAAAGAATACCAAGGAAAATTAAAAATAATTGCCCCCAAAGTCATTCGCTTTAAACAACGTGGCGTTCAAATCCGCCAGCAACTCGCTCAAATGCGGCAAATGACGTGTTCGCCTGGTTGATATCTTCTAAGTTTGCCGTGAATGACGGTGGTAAAAATAGCCAGGCGGATTGATACTTGAATGGAACGAAGAAAAACGCCAACTAACACTCGAAAAACGCAGCTTAGATTTTGCCGATGCGGCGCGAGTGTTTGACGGTGACGTGTTAGACATTGAAGACTCTCGCAAAGATTACGGCGAGTGTCGGATTGTGACATTCGGACATTTAAATGGTCGAATGATAACAATTACTTGGACTCAACGTGGCGATAAACGCCGAATAATTAGCATGAGAAAAGCAAATGAACGCGAAATTGAAAAATACAGCCCTTTTTTTAGATGATGACTGGATTGACGAAGATGATGCGCCTGAGTTTTCAGACGAGCAGCTTGAAACGTTGAATATGACATTTAAGCACCGTGACAAAGTGATTTGTGAAGCCAAAGGATTGAGTGCATTGCGTGAAAAAATGTGTGAACTCAATAACCAAAAACAAACCATCAAGCTCATTCGCTTTAAACAACGTGGCGTTCAAATCCGCCAGCAACTCGCTCAAATGCGACAAATGATGATGCAACGCCAACAGGTGGCTTGAATTCCCCACTCAACACAAAATTCTCTAATTCAAAAAAGTAGACGAGACAAACAATGAACAACAAAAAATTATTATTCGCAGCCATTTTGTTGGCATTGGCAAAGTCTGCTTTGGGCATTGAAGTTGAACCGAATAATGATTCAAGCAGAGCAAACAAACTTGGTAAAGAAAACGTCGGCAAACTCAATCGCGCAAGCGATGTTGATTTTTTCTCAATCGATTCGTGCGTGAAAGACGATAAAAAACAATGCGTCAAATACACCGCCGATGATGAAAAATTAAATCCTTTAAACAAAGCGGGAACAGATAAACGCCGCGAAGAAGTATCGATTTCATTCACTTGCAGCAATAAATCATCGGCAAGTCCCAGCGGTTGGTTTTTAGGTGTTCATGATTCAAACGGCGAATTGCAAGAAACCTATCCTGTCAAACCAGACGATTGCATTATCAGTGACAAAACATCAGGCGCATTCAATTTTAAGTTCCCAAGTTTAGACAGCCCAAATTATTACGTTTCAGTCGTTGCCGATTGCCAAGTTCCAATTTATAACACCATCGCAGACCCAAAAGACCCAACAAAAACCATCGTCAGTATCAATAAATTTGTTGCGGCAGCGTTAACAACAATAAAAGATATTACCGCTGCTAAAAAAGAAATTAGTAACGCGCAAACAGAAATTGAGAATTTTAAAACTAAGCTGCTCCCACCAACGTTATTTGAAGTTATCAGCTCAAATGCACATATCAAAAATTTAAATGACGCAATCACATTAGCCAATGACATTACAAGCGTTGCTTCACCGAATTTAACTGCCGCAACAAATATCACTGCCGCTATATCAACAGCAAAAGCAGTTAGCATTGCTGCGAAAGTTGAGAGTCATTACATCGAGAGATGGCAAATCGTTCTTGATGCAAAAGATGTAGCAAATAATCCAGCTATTCAAAAAGCCATTGAAGCAGCCGATGCAGCACTTGCAACTGCAACAACTAATGCTACTCAAGCTGCAACAGCTGCAACGGCTGCTGGTCAAGCATTAACCAATGCTACCGCAGACCGTACTACTGCAAGAGCTAGAGAGCCACAAATTCCCGCAGATATTACTGCTGCAAATAATGCAATTGAAGCTGCAAATCTTGCAAAAACAGGTTTAGCTGATGGAACTGGTACAGCTGGGACAGATGGTGCAAAAATCACTGCTGACCTTGCAAAAACAAATGCTGAAAATGTAAAAAAAGCCGCTGATAATGTTAAAACCGTTGCTGATAAAGCAGTCACGGATGCACTCGCTGAGTTTAATACTGCAACAACTCGTCAAACCGAAGCCACTGCAGCTTTAGCCGATGCCGTTAAATTCTTAAATGACACGGTTAACGCCAACATTCTTGCGGCGAATACCGCTGAAAACTTCGGCAAACGGTTTGATTCGGCGTGCAAAGATAATTACAACGTTGGCATTTACACGATAAAAGATAATCCCGACAACGAAATTAAACGCCTTGAAGACATTACGTCGAAAGAACAAAAAAATCTCGGTTTAGAACAATCGGGGCAAATTAGTTCAATTGATGACATGGATATTTACGTTGTCGATAGCGACGGCACAACCGACGTGCCATTATTGTTTACTTGTTCAGCATTGGCAGCGCGACAAACGAACGATTGGAAAGTGAGCATTTACAACGACGCGAATGGCTTAGTCAGTTCAACATTAGTTAACGGCAGTTCATGTGGTTCGGTATTTATCGGCGACAAAGGCGGGCAAAGTGTCAAATTGCCCAAAGGTTCTCAACGTTATTATTTAGCCGTTGAATCAGCGTGCGCGTCCTCGACGAAAAAAGATTGTGTTGTTGATACGTCTGAATACAGCATTTTGCGTGACGTGGATAAAGTTTATTCGGGTAAATTAGCTAAAAAAACGATCGACGTAAAAACAAAAATTTCTGATTTAAAACTCACGAATTGTGGTTTGAACAATAACGCCGTCATTTCGATTCATACTGAAAATGTGAATTTAGTTGATGCCGTAAAATTACCGATTAACGTGCAAATCGGTAGCACCGCGTGTCGAATTTTAACGCCTGAATTATTAGCAAAAGATACGATTATCGGCAGTGTCGCCGATGCCTCTGAAATCATCGATTCAACAGCGAAAACAAAAGACAGCGCAGCGATTACGCTTTCTGATTGTGGTAATGATGCTAAATCAAAAGTCACGCTGACTGGTTCACGATTAGATTTAGTGAATTTAAATCCCAATGCTGAAACAGATTCGGTGGTTATTCCCATTAAAGTGAATATCGGTGATTTTAAATGTGAAACTCAAGAAGTGTTTTATATCACACCCGATGCGAAAGGCACTGGCGCGGTTTATAGCAACCTTTCACCTGAAGACGTATCTCAGTTGCCGACGACTTCGACAACTTCGACAACGCCGACAACACCGACAATTTCGACAATTTCGACAATTTCGACAAAACCGACGACTTCGACAACACCGACAACTTCGACAACTACAGCCCCTTGTTTTTACAGTAGTTGCGTAGAACCTTCGACAGATGCCCCCGTTTTTGGAGCGAAATAATATGAAAAATTATCAGTTTTTATTGGCGGTTGTTTTGTTGAGTTTGATGCAGGTTGCTGTTGGTGAAACAGATTACAAAGGCACAGCGTATGAGGACATCCAAAGCCATTCACCAAAAGTATTGCAAGAAAATACCAGTCGAACAGGTCAGATTGGCGAGATGTCGGAAGTTGATTTTTTTGAAATAAAAAATAGCTATGCAAATCTTGCGTCACCATTTCCAATTTCCGAAGTTGAAGTTGTTTTTTCATGTCCGCAGGCTGAATCGGGAGAAGCGTATTTTGGTTGGTATGTAAGCGTCTGGAAACATTATGCCAATTATTCAAAACCAGATTCAAAACTTAAAGGATATGATCGAGTTTCAAAGCAAAAGTGTTCTGGTAGTTTTACGTTTTCTATTGACCAGAACGATGATACAGAAGACAAAGTTGAATCCTATTACATTGGTGTCCAGTCCGCTTGTGCAAAATTTCCAAAGATGGAACTCCAAAAGTACAATCAAGGTTCTACATATCAATCACAAATAAACTCTAATAACGGAACTACCCAATCAACCAGCAATTTTGCTGGCTCAGGCGATTTTGACCAACAATGTGACTCGTCTGATTACAAATTAAAACTAGGTTTGATTCCGAAAGAAATTTTTGCTGATACAAATACGCTAAAAGTTGATGAACTAAAAACTGCTATTCCACTTGGTGCAATCAAAACGGGGCGACTAGCAAAAGAAGAAAAGACAACTGATGAATTAGGTAAAGAAATCACGATTTATCCTCCAGCACAAATTTACTCAGTCGAAACCTATTCAACAACAGACACCGCAGGCACAAACGAAGTGCCGTTGCTGTTTTCTTGCACAGCGGCTGCTGCTCGTTACACCAATGACTGGAAATTAACCGTTTATGATGACAAAAATACCGTCGTCACAGGTTATCCGCGTTACATCAATGGCAGTGATTGTGGTTCTGGACTTGTTGATGACAAAGGCGGTTTTAAATTTACCTTACCAAAAGATTCACCGCGTTATTTTGTGTCAATTCAATCGGCGTGTGATTCGCAATCGAAAAAAAAATGCACCGTTGAAACCTCGCAATACAACATTACGCGTGACGTAACCAAAATTTATACGGGCAGTTTTTCTGCTATAAAAAATAACATTACGCCGACAAACTCAACATTTAAAGTTGCCCGCTGTGGTTTGAATGCTAATTCAATAGTTTTAGTGAAAGTTGAAAACGCAAATTTAAGCGAAATGTTTGCGATAGAAAAAAATACAGTTAAAGCTAAAAAACCTATAAAAATTCAAATCGGCATGATGGCTTGCCAAATTTTAACGCCCGATTCTTTTTCACCAGCAGAATTGATGCTTGGCAGCATTACGGGAAATGCTGCAATTATCGACGCTGCATTAACCGCAAAAGACAGCGTGAGTATGACATTGGGCGAATGCGCTCCTAACAACAAACCTGAAAATGAAAAAGCTATCAAAGTTACCTTAACGGGAACAAAATTAGACTTAGAAAATTTAAATCCTGTGGCGACAGCAGCAACAACAGCCGCATCTTCAAATAATTCTGTGGTTATTCCTGTAAAAGTGGATATTGGTGATTTTCATTGTGAGGGTAAAGACGCTTTTTATATCAGTGCGGATAAACCCAAAGTAGGCGACACAACCTACAGCAATAATTTACCCACCGACATTGAAGATTTAACGCCCGCTATCAATCTTGAAGCATCAAAAACTGGCAAAATCGAAACCGCTACCGATATGCAGTTGTATTATGTCGATAGCAGCATTAACGGCGATACCGTTATGAATTTTTCTTGCGATGATTCAAAACGATTCAATAATGATTGGAAGGTTTTGGTTTATAACAGCAATAAAACGTTAAACGGTACTCCACATGTTATTAACGGTAGTGATTGTGGTATGAGTGAAGATGGTGACAATGGCGCGTATAAAATCACGATTCCAAAGGAAACGAGTTCGGTACGTTATTACGTTGCAGTGAAATCGGCGTGTGATGTGGACGACAGTTCTTGCATTGTTGATAAATCGGCTTACATTTTAAGTCGTGAAATTGAGTCTATTCTCCCACCTCCAGTAATCGATACACCTGTACCCGTTGATTCTAATGCTTTTAATTCCGCTTGGTTCACAACAAAAAAGAATCTTGGCGCAACGTTGCAAAGTGGACAAATCAGTTCACCAACTGATACGCAAATTTATCAAGTTGATACAGGAACGGAAGACGCAAATTTAACATTTAGTTGTAACAATGCGGTGCGTTATCAAAATGATTGGAAAATGTTAATTTACGACAGTGCAAAAAACTTGAAATCGACCACAATGATTAACGGTAGTTCATGTGGAATGGGACAAGTGGGTGATTCTGGAGCTTACGCTATTCCTTTAATGAAAGATTCATCAACCTATTATTTGGTTGTAAAATCGGCGTGCGAAATTGATGATAAAACCTGTGTAATTGATAAATCGCAATACCAACTTAAACGGGTAACTGCAACGCAAGCTGTGACAAATGCAGCGGCAAAACCCTGTTTTGGAACAGGCTGTACAACGACGAAACCTGTTGTTAAACCGTTTTTCACTAGCCCAAAATAATGAAACGTATCGTAGTGTTTGGTTATAGCGTGATGTCGTTGGAGGCGATGAGCCGATTGCCGAAAGATGATTGCAGTATTTTATTTATTGCGGCAAATGAAGTTGAAGCGGCATCTGTTTCTGAGAAAGGTTTTGAAACACAAATAATTGATTTCAAAAATGATGATGATTTGTCTTTAGTGGGTATTGGTACAAATGTTGACATCATTTTTTGTTTTTATCCGACAGATTCTGATAATGTATTTTTGACTATTTCAGCGCGTGCGATGGATAAAGATTTAATTATTATCGCCATCGTGGACGATTCGGAATCCGAAGGAAAATTATTAGCCGCTGGTGCCAACAAAATTATTGATCCGTATGAAATTTGTGGGCGAAAAGTACACGAAATGCTGACGAAGCCAGATATTAGCGATATTCTTGACCATACTGTTTTTGGGCGGCACGATTTAAACATCGCACAAATTGAAATTCCTGCCGAATCTTTTTTAGAAGGCGTGATGGTGAGCGAATTAGATTTAGACAACGAGCAATATAATTTGATTTTGATTGGCGTAGTAGATAAAGAATTAGGCGATCAGTTACATTTTACCAATGGCGAAACAGATCATGAACTCAATGCTGGCGATGTATTAGTGGTGATGGGACCCAGTCGCGGCTGTCGATTATTTAGAGATGAGGTTGAACATCAATGCAATTGATTCAAAAATTAAAAATTATAAGACCTAGATTTTGGTTTTTATTGGGAAGTTTAGGCTGTGTTTTTTTACTTAGTATGGGCGCGTATTTTCAATTCAATCAAGGTTTAGAACCTTGTCCGTTGTGCATTTCACAACGCATTGCGATTTTTCTGACGGGCTTAGTTTTCATGCTTGCAGTTGTGCATAATCCTGTTCAAAAAGACGTTAAACGTTACGCAATTTTTGGCGCATTGATGGCGTTGGGCGGAGCATCAATTTCGACACGCCACATTTGGATTCAAAATTTGCCACCTGATAAAGTGCCAGAATGCAGCCCCGCGTTAGAATATATGCTGGAAAATTTTCCGCTTATCGACACACTAAAATTGATGCTTTCTGGCACAGGTGATTGTGCAAAAGTTGATTGGACGATGTTGGGATTCAGTATGCCAGTTTGGACGTTGTTGGCGTTTTTAATGTTGGCAACGTTGAGTTTGGTACAAATTTGGAATCATGACTGAACCACTTATTTTAAAAGTCGCTATTCCCGCCGTTCCTTTTTTTCAACACTTTGAATACCTCGCCCCCGAAGATTCGCAAAATCTACAGGCGGGGATTCGCCTCGAAGTGCCGTTTGGCAAAACTTCAAAAATCGGTTTTTTAATTGCCACCAGTTTTGAAAGCAACTACCCAATTGAAAAATTAAAATCCATTACACGCATTATTGACGACGTGCCTTTACTGGCAGAAACAGATTTGAAATTGTTGCATTGGGTGGCGGGTTATTATCATCACCCGATTGGCGAAGTGATGAGCGCGGCATTTCCTGTGGCATTGCGACAAGGCAAAGAAGCGGTGATTAAAAAACTGCCTAAAATTTCTGAATCCGAAATCAAAACCGCTCAACTCATTTGCAATGAAGCTCAACAAAACGCGATTGATAAAATCACTGCGACATTGGACGAATTCAACGTTTTTGTCCTCGATGGTGTGACGGGCAGCGGCAAAACTGAAGTTTATATGCAGTTGATTCAAAACGTTTTAGATCGAAAGCAGCAAGTTCTTGTCCTCGTGCCAGAAATTACTTTAACGCCGCAATTACAACAACGTTTTCAAGCGCGTTTCAGTACACATATTGCCATTTCACATTCCAAACTCACCGACATTCAACGCAAAAATGCGTGGATTTTAATGCAAAGAGGCGCGTGTTCATTGTTGCTCGGTACTCGTTCTGCGTTGTTCACGCCGTTGCCAAAACTCGGGCTAATTATTCTCGATGAAGAACACGACAGTTCGTTTAAACAACAGGAAGGCTTTCGATTTTCAGCGCGAGATGTCGCGGTCATGCGTGGGAAATTAGCGAGTGTGCCAGTCGTTTTAGGTTCCGCTACGCCATCGTTAGAAAGTTTATATAACGTGAAAAATCAGCGTTATCAGCATTTGCAATTACCAGATCGTGCGGGGAATGCGTTGCCTCCGTTGGTTCAAATTCTCGATATTCGGCAGCAAAAATTGCAAGGCGGTTTATCGGTAAAATTACTCGAAGAAATCACCGTGACTTTGGAAAAAAACGAGCAAGTTTTATTGTTTTTAAATCGGCGAGGTTTTGCGCCTACCTTGATTTGTGACGATTGCGGTTGGGTGGCGCGTTGTATTCATTGCGATGCCAATTTAGTGATTCACCGAAACAAAAACTTGTTGCGTTGTCACCATTGCGGCACAGAACATCGATTGATTTCAACTTGTCCAGCCTGTCAATCGTCCGATTTAACGTCATTGGGTTTGGGGACGGAAAGACTAGAATCGATTTTGACGCGCTTGTTTACCGATAAAATTGTATTGCGTTTAGACCGTGATTCGACCCAGAAAAAAGGCGCGTTGGATAATTTTCTGGTGCAAATTCATAATGGTGAAGCGGATATTATTTTGGGAACACAGTTGTTGGCGAAAGGACATCACTTTCCAAACGTCACATTGGTTGCAATTTTGGATGTGGACAGCGGATTGTTTAGTACCGATTTTCATTCGGGTGAAAAGTTGGCGCAATTGATTGTGCAGGTTTCGGGACGAGCGGGACGCGAACTTAAACAAGGCAAAGTGCTGTTGCAAACACGCCAACCTGAACATCCACTTTTGACCGAATTATTGCGTGATGGTTATGCAAAATTTGCCGCATTAGCATTGGCAGAACGTAAAATGGCTTGCTTGCCGCCGTTTAGTTATCAGGCATTACTTCGCGCTCACCATGAAGATGAAACGTTGCCACAAACGTTTTTGCAATCGGTCGCGGAGTTAGCGCAAAGTTTAAATTCGCAGAATGTGCAAGTTTTAGGGGCAATTCCTGCACCGATGGCGCGAAGGGCTGGACAATATCGTTTTCAATTACTCTTTCAACACGAAAATCGTGCCGCGTTACATCATTTATTACGTCAACTTGTACCACAAATTTCAACGCTAAAATTGGCGGCAAAAGTACGTTGGTCGCTTGATGTTGATCCTGTGGATTTGTATTGATAGCGTGTGAATTTAACTTGAATGCGTGCAACTTCTGACCTAAACTCGAAACCAACCGCGATAGTTTGTCGCACTTTTTGTTTCGTATGAGGAAATTTTATGACTACGTTTAATGAATCACGCCGCCGTTTTTTAGGGCAATCAAGTTTAGGTTTGTTGGGACTGACTGCGGTACCAAACTTAGCACGCGCGATGGAAGGTATGGGAATGCACAATCGGCATACGGACGAAATGATGATGCCAAAAATAACGCCGAATAAAGCCTCGCCCAATTTTCATGCTGATGTTGAGTTGGATTTATTTTGTAAACCGAATGCCATTCAGATTTTAGATGGCAGCAAAACCAATATGCTGCAATACACGGCGCGTTTAATTAAAGGTCCAAAAGATACGTTGACCAGTCTGCCAAATTCTTATTTGGGTGACATTATTCGCTTCCAAAAAGGACAAAAAGTTCGTATTAACTTACATAACGGATTGTCACAACCTAGCGTCACGCATTGGCACGGATTACACGTTCCGCAAGTGATGGACGGGCATCCAATGTATTTCATTGATCCAGGTGAAACGCTCGTTTATGAATTTGAAGTCGTGAATCGTGCGGGCATGAACATTTATCATCCACATCAACACGGCGTGACAGGTAAACAGGTTTATTTCGGATTGGCTGGCGCGTTAATCATTAACGACGAAGAGGAAGCTGCGTTAGATTTACCTTCAGGTGAGTTTGAAATTCCGCTTGTGATTCAGGATAAACAGTTCGACAGCGATAATCAGCTGATTTATACGTCGATGATGCACAGCAAAATGACAGGATTCACGGGCGATAAAATTTTGATAAATGGTCGCCCAAACGCGCATTTCGATGTAGCGAGTCGCGCTTATCGTTTGCGCGTTATGAATGGTTCAACGTCACGCATTTACAAATTAGCGTGGGATGACGGAATGCCCGTTACGGTAATTGGCGTAGACGGCGGTTTGCTTGAACAACCCGAAGTGAAACCGTATGTGATGCTTGCGCCAGGCGAACGTTTGGACATTTGGGCGGATTTCAGCGGACGAAATGAAGGCTCAGAATTAACATTGAAAAGTTTGGTATTTGCGGGCGTGTTGCCAAAAATGGGCATGGGAATGCACAAAGGTCTGATTCCTGTTGGAAGTGAATATCCGATTTGCACGATTCGCGTGACGAAAAAAGTCAGCGAAACGCATAAATTACCGATGCAATTGTCGAAATTTAAACATTACGAAATTAGCGACACCGCGAATCCAAATAATCCGATTCCGATTGGAATTTCTGAAGCTCCAATGTCGATGTTGCTTAATGGTGCGCCGTATTCGTTTAATAATCCGTTGCCTTTTGAAAGAGTAAAAGTTGGCAGTATTCAACAGATTGAAATTTTCCACGCACATGGGGCGGGGGGAATGAAAATGGACGATAGTGCGAAACACGAAAGTGGCGAAATGAAACGTGGCGGCATGGGCATGAATAGGGGAATGGGTGGTGGCATGATGGATTTATCAATGGCGCACCCGATTCATTTACACGGTCAACAATTTCAAACGGTAAGTCGTAGTTTTAGTGGCGATTCGACCGCTTACGATACAGTGCGTGAAGGTTTTATCGACAGCGGTTTAAAAGATGTCGTTCTTGTCATGCCAATGGAACGAGTAAAAATTATTAAGCCGTTTCAAGATTTTAAAGGTTTATTTTTGTATCATTGCCACAATTTAGAACACGAAGATATGGGCATGATGCGGGAGTTTTCTGTTGAATAAACCGAATCAAAACGCATCTTCAAAACGAGGCGCATTAAAAATTATTGGCGGACAATGGCGCAGTCGGCAAATCGACGTTCTTGATGCCGACGGTTTGCGTCCAACACCTAATCGCGTGCGCGAAACGCTTTTTAATTGGCTGCAAGCGGATGTTTTCAATAGTCGATGCTTGGATTTATTTGCAGGTAGTGGTGCGTTAAGTTTTGAAGCCGCGTCGCGTGGTGCAAAAAATGTCGTACAAATCGAAAATAATTTGGCGGCTTGTGTTGCATTGAAAGCGAATGCGGAAAAATTAGATGCAACGCAAGTTCACACGATTCAAGCTGATGCACTCGCATATTTGACAAAACCTCCACCACACCAGTTTGATGTGATTTTTATTGATCCACCATTCGGTTTAGATTTAGTTTTGCAAAGTTGTGAATTACTTGAAAAGAATTTGTGGCTTGCACCTTATGCGAAAATTTACATTGAAACCGAAACAACTTTAAAATTTAATTTGCCTGAAAGTTGGCAGCTATTGAAAAGTAAAGTCGCGGGTGAAGTGGCTTATAGCTTATTCATGGTGCGCTAGAAATTATCAATCACATCTAAAATCCATCAGCGTAACCAATTTTGCACTGATGGATTTCATTCCAAAAATGCCACTCATCGGCATAAACAAATATCGCATGTTTCCAATGGCTGCTTGTATTATTTTGTCATCAAACAGTCATAAAACGGTTGTTAGAATGATTTATACCAGCAATCAACATTTGCGCTTTTAATTTTGTATTTATTTGGATGAGTTATGTCGCTAACTAAAGTGATAATTTAACATGAAAGCTAACAGAATCAGCTTCAAATCAAAAATTGTATTAGGTTTCTTTGCAATCATCGGTTTAATGGTAATTCTAATTATCTCTACACTGGTCAACTACGCCCGCACTGAACAAGATTTGCAAAAAATTAAAGATGTTTTTTTGCCAAACGCATTATTGTCAGGGCAAATGGCGCGTGACATCGTGCAAGTTCAGCAATTTTTAAACAATGTTTCAGCCACTCACGATCCAGCTGCTTATGTTGATGCAGATCGCTCGCGTGAAGATTTCAAGCATGGGTTAGAACAATATAGACAATTTGCCATAAACGATACGGTCAAATTAAAAGCGATTGATACACTTGAAATGAGTTTTGACGCATTTTATGTCGATGGTAAACGCATGACAGAAGCCTATTTGAACGAAGGTTCAGAAGCAGGTAATCAAATTATGGGCGATTTTGATCACGCCGCCAGCAAGTTATCATCGCAAATGATTCGACTTAGAAATAGTGAATCTAACGGTGCAAAAGCCAGCATTCAAAACATTTTTGATGACACGCATAAAATGCGAAATACGTTGTGGCTAATGGCTTCGGTGATTATTAGTTTGGCGGTTACGATTGCGTTGTTACTTAGTTATTATTTGAGTAAACAATTAGGTATTGATCCATATCACGCGAAAGGTATCGCCAAAGAAATCGCAGACGGTCATTTGTCTCGTGAAATTAACCTCCGTAAAGGCGATAAAGACAGTTTGTTGTATTCGATTAAAAATATGCAGGAAAAATTATTGGTTCGTCGAACCGAAGAAAGACAAGCTGCAGCTGAAATTTTGCGTATTAAAATTGGATTAGATAACGCCAGCAAAGGAATTATGATGGCGGATAATAATCGAAATCTAGTTTATTTTAATGATGCTGCGAAGAAGATATTGCAGCAATACGCCACTGAAATTGAAGGCAAAGAACCGTATTTTGATGTTGAAAATTTGATTGGATTAAATATCGATCGGTTTCATCAAAATTCTGGACATCAAATGGGATTATTGAACTCACTTACAGAAAGTATTTTTTCGTATGCGAAATTGGGTAGTCGAACCATGACAATTGTTGCCAGTCCGATATTAAATGACCGTGGTGAACGTTTAGGCACAGTTGCCGAATGGTACGATTGCACAGCGGAAACGGTTGTTGAGCAAGAAGTCGCTGAGATTGTTAAAGCGGCGAGTCGTGGCGATTTTTCACAACGTTTTAATTTGGAAGGCAAAGAAGACTTTTTACTCGATTTAACACAAGGTTTAAATCAATTATTAAATACTTGTGAAGCGGGTTTGAACGATATTGCGGAAGTATTATTTGCGATTTCACAAGGTGATTTAACCAAAACAATCGAAACCGAATATGAAGGAACGTTTGGGAAACTTAAAAACGACACCAACATGACGGTTGAAAAACTCAAAATAATGATTGAGCAAATCCGAAGCTCGACAGACAGTATTTACAGTGGTTCAAAAGAAATTGCATCTGGTAATAATGATTTATCGCATCGAACTGAAATGCAGGCAGCACGTTTGCAAGAAACCGCTTCGAGTATGGAACAGCTCACGCAAGCTGTAAAAAATAATGTCGGTAATGCTAAACAAGCAAATGAGCTGGTGACTAATTCTGTGAGTATCGCAATGGAAGGCGGTAAAGTCGTTGAAAATGTGATTGAAATGATGGAAGGCATCAATCAATCGTCACGACGCATTGAAGACATTATTGCGGTGATTGACGATATTGCTTTTCAAACTAACATTTTGGCGTTGAACGCGGCGGTTGAAGCGGCTCGCGCTGGCGAACAAGGCAATGGTTTTGCGGTCGTTGCAGTCGAAGTTCGTAATTTAGCTCAACGCGCTGCATTAGCAGCAGCTGAAATTAAAAAATTGATTGCCGATTCTGTGACGCAAGTAAATAACGGTGGTCAATTAGTTGAACAAGCAGGGCAAACCATGAATAAAATCATTGATTCGATTCAAGGTGTCACACAGATAATGAGCGAAATTAGTGACGCATCTGCGGAACAAAATTCGGACATTATTCAAGTCAATCAAGCGATAAACCAAATGGATAACGTCACACAACAAAACGCGGCATTAGTTGAACAATCAGCGGCAGCCGCTGAATCACTCGAAGAACAATCTCAGAATTTAGCCGTTGTGATTCACAATTTCAAAATATAAAAACGGTTTTGAAATTTTTATTTTTATTCTTATTTTTAACTTTTAAATATGCCCAATTTTATAATTCTCGTTGTTGAAGACGAAGATGCCATCAGAGAAATGTTAGTCGTTGTATTAGAGCAAGCTGGTTTTGTTGTGAAAGCAGCATCGAACACCGAAGACGCGCAACGCTTTTTGAATGACACGTTACCCGATTTAATTTTATTGGATTGGATGTTACCAAATGTTAGCGGTGTGGAATGGGCGCGACGTTTGCGTAAAGAACCAATTTATCAAGAATTGCCGATTATTTTGCTGACCGCACGCGGAGAAGAAGAAGACAAAATTCGTGGATTTGGCTGTGGTGTTGACGATTACATGACTAAACCATTTTCACCGCGTGAATTGGTGGCGCGATTACGCGCAGTGCTTCGCCGCAGCAGCAAACATCAATGGTCGCCACAAATTATTGTGGGTGATTTAATTCTTGATACTGAACAGCATCGTCTTACAATTGGCGATAAGTTAGTTGAAGTCAGTCCAACTGAATTTCGTTTGATGCAGTTTTTCATGACGCACCCTGATAAAGTATTCAATCGCACGCAATTACTCGACCAAGTTTGGGGGCGTAGCGTTTATATTGAAGAACGAACGGTTGATGTTCATATTCGCCGTTTACGCAAAATTTTAGAAATTTATGGACGTGAAGAATTAGTCCAAACTGTACGCGGTTTTGGCTATCGGTTTTCTGTCACGCAGTAACGGAGTTAACGAATGGCAATTTGGCAACGCGAAATTATTACTTTCATATTGTTGTTTTTTGCAGTTTGTGTGATTGGTTTATTTACAAAATTATTTTTACCGCTGCTTTTAGTATTGATGATTTTTTTGTTGTGTCGCCATTTGTATCAAATTCATCGCTTTGAAAAGTGGTTGCGTATGGGCGGGCAAAATATCTACCCAAAAACAACAGGTGTGTGGGAAGAAATTTATTATCACGTTTATCGTATCAAAAAAAATAATAAACGCCGTAAAAAGAAACTCAGCAAAATGGTCGATCAATTTCGACAATCGACCGAAGCCTTACCCGATGCTGCGGTGGTATTAAACGCCACCGATGAAATTGAATGGGCAAATAAAGCTGCTCGTGATGTTTTAGGTTTAAAGCAATCCGATAAAGGGCAGCGCATTCCAAATTTAATTCGTTTTCCCGAATTTATTCAGTATTTAAAATCCAAGCAATACGACGACCCCGTTATTTTACCGTCGCCGATAAATAATAAAATCACTTTAGCCGTTAGAATTATCAATTACGGCGCGGGTTTAAGATTGTTATTGGCACAAGATGTGACGCAATTAAAACAAATGGAACGGATGCGAAAAGATTTTGTGGCAAATGTGTCGCACGAACTTCGCACGCCTTTGACTGTTATTAAAGGCTATTTGGAGACGTTGCAAGATGTTGATGAGGGAATGTCATCACTACTTACAAATTCACTCAAAAATATGCTGGGACAGACCGACAGAATGCAGTATTTAGTCGATGATTTGTTGTTATTGGCACATTTGGAAACCAAAAGTAGAAAACATGAAGTTGTTAATGTTCCTGCTTTACTCACGCAAATTTGTCATGAAAATGAGGAATTGCTTGGCGAGGGACGAATTGAACTCACGTTAGATTCCGATGCTAAATTAGTGGGTGAAGAGCATGAATTACGCAGTGCATTTACGAATTTATTGGGTAATGCGTTGAAGTATTCACCTGAAAATACTCTCGTGAAAATTCATTGGCATCAAACCTCGGACACGATTCTTCTTGATGTAATTGATCAAGGTGAAGGGATTTCAGCAGCAGATATTTCGCGTGTCACAGAGCGTTTTTATCGTGTTGAAAACAAACGTGACAAAAAAGTAAATGGCACAGGCTTAGGGTTAGCGATTGTGAAACACGTTTTAATGCGGCATGATGCACACCTCATTATTCGTAGTGAATTAGGGAAGGGCAGTTGTTTCCAATGTACTTTTCCAATTCAGCGTTTAGGCGAATGATGTTATTTCACGTCACTATGAGGAAGGATAGCGTTATGAAAGAAAAAATAAAAAAACTCTTTAACAATTTTTTAATCGGAATTTTTGCGGTTATTCCGATTGCACTTGTGATTAAAATTCTGTTTTTCACAAAAGATTTGCTCGCAGATATGGTGCGTTTTGTTTATAGCTACGCAGACAATACGATTTACACGATTTTGTTTTTAACTTTGAGTTTTGTGGTTTTAGTTTCAATTGGAAATAAATTAGCCGCTGAAGGGCGTGTCTGGTTTATCACGTTGATTGATACCGCGATTGAAAAGATTCCATTTTTAAACACGATTTATCGCGTACTTAAAAAAGTAATCAATATGTTTTCGAGCAGCGATAAACAGTTTGCCAAAGAAGTTGTTTACGTTGAATATCCCAAAGAAGGTATTTGGGTTCCAGCGTATGTGACTAATCGTTTTGAAGGTAAATATGTGTTGTTTATTCCTACGTCACCAAACCCAACATCTGGTTTCACTGTGATTGTGGATAAAAGCAGAGTAATTAAATCACAAATGAACATCGAAGAAGCGAGTAGTTTTATCGTCAGTATCGGTGTGGATTATGACAAAGTTTCGGAATTGAATCAGTTGCCTTAAAAAATTCAGGCAATAAAAAAGGCGCAAGGTAAATTTACCTTGCGCCTTTTTTTCGAGCGAAAATTATTTAATCAAACTCAATAACACACCCGCTGCAACCGCTGAACCAATAACACCCGCGACATTGGGTCCCATTGCGTGCATCAACAAGAAGTTATGCGGATTACTTTCTAAACCGACTTTATTGGCAACACGCGCCGACATCGGAACAGCTGATACGCCCGCTGCACCAATCAACGGGTTAATTGGTGTATCGCTAAAACGATTCATCAATTTTGCCATCATCACACCCGATGCGGTACCAATAGCAAACGCTACCGCGCCTAACGATAAAATCCCCAGCGTTTTAACTTGCAAGAATGCCTCGGCACTGAGTTTTGAACCTACCGCCAGCCCTAAGAAAATCGTGACAATGTTAATCAGTTCATTTTGTGCCGTTTGACTTAAACGATCAACAACGCCCGACGTATTCATCAAATTACCAAAGGCAAACGCGCCCACTAATGGCGTGGCAGAAGGTAATAACAAAATAGACAACACCAATAACATTAACGGGAAAATCACTTTTTCCGTTTTGCTAACATGGCGGAGTTGCTGCATTTCAATTCTGCGTTCCGCTTCAGTGGTCAATGCTCGCATAATCGGCGGCTGAATCAATGGCACTAACGCCATATATGAATACGCTGCAACGGCAATCGCCCCTAATAAATCAGGTGCCAGTTTCGATGCTACATAAATTGCGGTTGGTCCATCTGCACCGCCGATAATGCCAATCGCGGCGGCTTCTTTTAACGAAAACTCTAAACCTGGAATAGCATTCAACGCTAATGCGCCAAGCAATGCTGCAAAAATACCGACTTGTGCAGCGGCTCCCAGTAACAACGTTTTTGGATTCGCCAACATGGGGCCAAAATCGGTCATTGCGCCAACGCCCATAAAAATCAGCAATGGGAACAAGCCAAGTTTAATACCGAAATAAAGGTAATAAAGCAAACCGCCTTCTTCTGCAATGCCAGCAACAGGTATGTTACTTAAAATTGCTCCAAAACCAATTGGCAAAAGTAACAACGGTTCAAAACCTTTTTTTATCGCTAAATATAACAACAAAAATCCGACCAGCATCATGAATGCTTGACCGATAGTGAAGTTATAAAGACCAGTGCTTTGCCATAAAGCGGTTAAATTTTCCATAAAACCTTCCTTTACAACGACACTAAAATAGAACCACCTGTGACGGCAGCACCTTCTTTGACATGAATTGCGCTAACTACGCCTGCGAATTTTGAACGAATTTCAGTTTCCATTTTCATGGCTTCCATTAACACCACTACGTCACCTTCTTTCACTTCGCTACCCGCGTGAACCAACACTTTTAAAATGTTGCCCGCCATTGGCGCGTCAATCGTCGCGCCACTTCCCGCTACAGCGGCTAATGGTGAAGCGGTTGAAATTATAGGTTGAATGTTTAATTCTGTTCCCCCTACAGCAACAGCTACATTGAAGTTTTTGCCATCAACATTAACGGTATATGTTTCGATACCAGAATCTTTTTTCGGTGAATTTGACGCTGCAAACGCCGCTGCATCAGGTTTTGGTTCAAACGCGCTTGGATTATTACGATTCGCCAAAAATTTCCAACCAATTTGTGCAAACAAACCGTTAATTAAAGCGTCTTCTTCAACATTTTTACCAAGTGTGACGTTTTCAGCTTTGGCTTTTTCTTGTACGTCAGCAATCAATTTATCCATTTCCGCATCGATTAAATCGGCGGGGCGACAAGTAATCGGTTGCGAACCGTTTAAAACCTTCGCCTGCAATTCAGCATTCACGGGCGCAGGAGTCACTCCGTATTCGCCTCTTAAAACAGCAGCGGTTTCTTTAGTAATCGATTTATAACGTTCGCCATTCATGACATTCATCACGGCTTGCGTGCCAACGATTTGCGAAGTCGGCGTGACCAATGGAATGAAACCTAAATCTTCACGCACACGCGGAATTTCTTTCATCACTTCGTCGAATTTATCTGCCGCGCCTTGCTCTTTCAGCTGACTTTCCATATTTGTCAACATTCCACCAGGCACTTGTGACACCAAAATACGTCCGTCAACGCCTTTCAAACCACCTTCATATTGGGCATATTTTTTACGAATATCTCGGAAATAATGCGCGATGTCTTCCAGTTTCACCAAATCCAAACCTGTGGCGCGTTTTTCACCTTCTAAACTTGCAACAATCGTTTCTGTGGGACTGTGACCATAAGTCATACTGAGTGAAGAAATCGCGGTATCAACATTATCAACGCCTGCTTCAATCGCTTTGATTAACGTTGCAACGCTTAAACCTGTTGTGGCGTGTGAATGTAAATGAATCGGAATCGACGTGCTTTTTTTCAATCTCGACACAAGTTCAAAGGCTTCATACGGTTTCAACAAACCCGCCATATCTTTGATACAAATTGAATCTGCACCCATGTCTTCGATGGTTTTCGCTAAATCCAACCATGTTTTTAATGTATGAACAGGACTTGTAGTGTAAGAAATCGTACCTTGCGCGTGTTTGCCTGAATTCTTAACTGCTTTAATCGAATGTTCAATGTTACGCATATCGTTCATTGCATCGAAAATACGGAACACATCAATCCCGTTTATTGCACAACGTTCGATAAATTTATCTACCACGTCATCAGCATAATGACGATAACCGAGCAAATTTTGACCGCGCAACAGCATTTGTTGTGGCGTTTTCGGCATCGCTGCTTTTAAAGTACGCAATCTTTCCCAAGGATCTTCGCCCAAATATCGAATGCACGCATCAAATGTCGCACCGCCCCATGATTCAATTGACCAATAGCCTATGTCGTCTAATTGAGCGCAAATCGGCAACATATCTTCAGTGCGAATGCGTGTGGCTAAAATAGATTGATGTGCATCACGCAAAACAACTTCAGTAATGCCTAATTTTTTGGTGTTAATAGCCATTCTTATATCTCTCCTATTTTGCTATGTAGTTATTATTTTAAATAACTTGTTCAGCGTTTGATTGGCAGGGTTGAAAAGTGGATTAATTTAATGCGTACTACGATATTGGTGTATTGCAGCGGTAATCGCGGCGATGTGGCTTTTATCCGTCGCACTATTTTGGACAACAGGAATGCTGATATTTGCTACAGGCTCCTCGGGAAAATAACGCTGTATCAATTTCGACATTACGTTAATCACGATAACCAACATGGTCAAAAATAAAAACACGATGCCCATGCCTGCAAACATCAATTCTATGCCACTGCTCATAAGTTCTGTCATGATTGCTCACTCGGTAAAAATTGTAATCAGTGCATTGTATTATAGTTTTTAATTGTGCGTGTATCGGTTAGCGTAATTTTTTGCGGTTAATGCAGTTAGGAATAAAACAAATGTATAAGAATTCAGTTAAAAATAACTGATCCGTTAACAGTAATTAGGATAAAAAAGTTAAGCCACGTTTTGAAAGATTTCAAAGTTAGCGGGTGACATTAATGCCCAACTCTGAATCGTCGAAACCTAACATTAGCAGCGACTTAATGATAATTGCTGCTAATCTGTAAAAAACACCTTGAGCGAACATGGGATAGATTATAATCCTCAGAATATTTTCCCCTTTTTTAATTGTTACTAATTCATGAATTCCCCCCGTTTTCCATCGCGTTTCTTACATTGGTGCGAACAACAAATTGTTCACTTTCCTTGGGTTATTGTTTTAACTGCTATATTTCTTTGCATTGGCACCAGTTATTACGTTTTTAATAATTTAACCGTTAATACAAATAGTGCAGAAATGTTGTCACCTGATTTACCATTTCAGCAAAATCAACGACGTATTGATAAAGCCTTTCCACAAGATGCCTACACAACATTGTTTGTTATAGATGCTAATTCTCCTGAAGAAGCCAGTCAAAGTGCGACGAAATTAGTCGATGTAATTCGTACTCAAACAGATCGTTTTGATTCGGTTTATATTCCAACGGACAGCGATTTTTTTCGTCAGCAAGCATTGTTGTATTTGGATACGCCTGATTTAGAACTGGTAGCAAAACAATTGACGGACGCACAACCATTCATCGGTCATTTAGCCCAAAATTATTCGCTCGATGGTTTATTCGACATCATTCAACAAGCATTAAACGAAAAAGAAAATGCGTTACCGATGGATTTAAATCCGTTATTACTGGCGGTGGATAAAACTATTTCTACACAACTAGACGGTAAATCGAATTCACTTTCGTGGCAAAATTTATTGGCGAATAATAAATTTTCTCAAGATGCGAATCGTGTTTTAGTCATTGCGAAACCAAAATTACATTTTGACGAAATGTTGCCAGCGGAAGTTGCACAAGCATCGGCAAGGGATGTTGCACAAAAAATCATGCAAGAAAATCCTAGCGTACGGGTTCGGATTACAGGTGAAGCGGCGTTAGAACATGAAGAATTGGAAAGTGTCAGTGCGGGAGCTGAAATTTCAGGTGTCGTGTCATTTATTCTCGTTTTTGGCGCACAATGGATTGGCGTACGTTCATTACGATTAGTGGTGATTACTTACGTTGTATTAGTCATGGGGTTAATTTTAACCGCAGGTTTTGCAGCGATTACTGTCGGACATTTAAACGTCATTTCAATCGCCTTTGCGACGTTATATATTGGTTTAGGTGTGGATTATGCGGTGCATATTTGTTTGTATTATCGTGAACGAAAAGTTCGGGGTTACTCAAATTTAGATGCAATTCATCATAGTATCAGTGGCGTGGGTTCGTCATTATTTTTGTGTGCGCTAACTACCGCATTAGGTTTTCTAGCATTTATTCCTACAGATTATTCGGGTGTTTCAGAATTAGGAATTATTTCAGGTGGTGGTATTTTTATCGGCTTATTGATTTCATTAACCGTTTTACCTGCATTATTTTGTATTTTTCCTGTTAATAATCCGCAAGCAATTCGCTCTAAATTTGCGCCACAATTTATTGTGACATTTCCATTTCATTTCAATAAATCGATTCGTGTGATTTCAATTTTATTGATGTTTGGCGCAATTGGCGTGTTGATGAATTTAACCTTTGACGCAAATCCGATTAACTTACGCGATCCGCAAAGTGAATCTGTTTCGACGATTAAGGAATTATTGCAATCAAAAAATGATTCGCCATTTTCGGTAACGGGTTTGGCAAATAATTTAGATGACGCGCAAGCCTTAGCAGAAAAAATGAAGAAATTGTCTGCGGTTCATGAAGTCATTACGCTGGCAAGTTTAGTGGCTGAAAACCAAGATGAAAAATTAGCGATTATTGAAGATTTAAATTTAATGCTCGGAAATCAACTCGAAAATTTCAATGTTAAATTGCCAGAAAATCATGAGCAACGCACCGCATTAGTGAAATTTAATGAGCAATTAAAACGTGCGATTGCAGATAAAACACTGAATGCGCCCATTGAAACGCTTGAAAAACTACAAAATCACGTTGAGATTTTTTTACACGCACACAGTTCTGAACCTGAAATTTATACACAATTAGAAAAAAATATATTGGGTTTATTGCCTTATACACTTGATTGTTTACGAATCAGTTTAAGCGCGAAAGCATTTGGACTAAATGATATTTCTAGCGATATTCGTTCACGTTGGGTGAGCCAAGATGGTTTTTATAAAGTGTTGATTACGCCAGAAAAAAATCAAAATATCGACGCAAATATGAAAGAATTTGTCGCTCAAATTAACAGTGTAGACAATACGGTTTCGGGCTTGCCGATTGCGAATGAAGCGGGTGGTGATGCGGTGGTTGAAGCATTTGTGCAAGCGTTTGGTGGTGCGTTTATTGCGATTACACTTTTGCTTTTAGTCATTTATCGCAATTTCAAACATACTGCATTAGTGATTGCACCGCTCATGTTGGCGGCGTTATTAACAGGCGCGACTAACGTGTTACTTGATAATCCATTCAATTTTGCAAATGTAATTGCGTTACCATTGTTGTTAGGAATGGGGATTGATAGCAGTATTTTAATTATGCACCGCTTACATTTTAATAAAAACGAAGACGAAAATTTGTTGCACAGCAGTACGACACGCGGAATTATTTTTAGTTCTATTACGACGCTGTGTAGTTTTTCGAGTTTGTCATTTACACATCATCAAGGCATGGCGAGTATGGGGTTATTGTTGTCGATTGGTTTGTTTTTCACGGTGATTTGTTCGTTAATCGTGTTGCCCGCGTGGAGTGGAAAGAGAATTTGATTCCAACCATCGATATAGGCGAAAATAATTTTCTGACTTTAATTTTTGATAACGTTAAATGACTTGTGGTTAACTACTTAAATATAAAGTAGATTGTAAAATAATTGAATTTTTATCAATAGGAAAATACTCATGAAAAAAAGAGATATAGCACTGATGTTATTAAGCACATTATCTTTAGCTGGTGTGCCTGCACTTTCAAAAGCAGATTCTTGTTCAGAGATAAAAGAACAGTATTGGGATTGTGTTCGTGATGCGATGAATGGCGGTTCATGTAATAGTAACATTTCAATTCCACCAGAATGTTTAACAGCGGGTTCCGCCCCAAGTGGCGGCAGCTCTGGTTCGTCATCTTCCTACTCGCCACCACCACGCGCAAGTTTTTTTAAAAAGAAAGAAAAGCCCTTTGTTTATCAAGCCGATCTTCCCGCTAAAAAACAAGTCAAAGTAATCGACATCAAACCTGCCAATGGCAAAATCTATCTCGAAACGGAAGAGGAGGTTGATGAATACCTCACGAGAATTAGAGATGATTTGACGGAAGCAATTAACGACGGCAAACGAGTTCGTCTGCAATTTCAGTGAAAAGATGCGTAAAAAACCAAAACTGCAACCACCACTACCATTTTCTTTTAACCCTTTTTACAGGCGAGCTTTATGACTTTAGCAATTTTTGATTTAGACAATACGTTAATTTCAGATGATAGTGATTATTTATGGGGGCAGTTTTTGGTTGATCAGGGAATTGTCGATCGCACGATTTATAAACAAGTTAACGCTCAATTTTACGAAGATTATCAACAAGGTTCGTTAGATATGATGGCGTTTTTACGGTTTGCTTTGAAGCCACTTGCCGATCATCCTATTGATCAATTACACCTTTGGCGCGAACAGTTTTTAAACGAAATTATTTCGCCGATTTTATTGAAAGCGGCGACTGAATTAGTTGAAAAACATCGCGCATTAGGTCACACGTTATTAGTGATTACAGCAACCAATCGTTTTATTACGGCACCGATTGTTGAAATGTATGGTATTGAACATCTACTCGCGACAACTCCAGAATTAGTTAATGAACAATACACAGGAGAAATTGTTGGTATCCCGTGTTTTCAAGAAGGGAAAGTGACAATGTTGAATGAGTGGTTGGAAAAAAATAGCGAATCTTTAACGGGAAGTTATTTTTATAGTGATTCACACAATGATTTGCCACTTTTAAAATTGGTTGATAATCCGATTGCCGTAAATCCCGATGATAAATTACGCCATTTTTCAGAAACAGAAGGTTGGCAAATTATAGATTTACGCAGCGAAAGTATCTGAATAAAAATCAAGATGAATCAAGTACCTTCGCCATTTTTTATTCCTGAAAATGATCGCAATTCTACAGTGGTGACTAATTTTAATTAAGTTGAGTTTTAAATGAAAAACATTATTAGCAATGGAAAATTATTAACTTTTGATTATTTAATCAATTCTGTTTTTAACGCATTAGCTTTTCTTGGTGGTTCTGGTTCAATCGAGGAAATATACGAAACAGTTATTGAAATGGAAAAGTTTGATGAATCAGTAATATCAATACGTCAAAATCCAGAAAAAAGTAATCAAACTGTTCTTGATTATGAATTAGGTTGGGCAAGAAGCTATTTAAAAAAATGCGGATTGTTTGAAAATTCTAGTCGTGGCGTTTGGAGTTTGACACCTTTAGCAAAAGAGCAAAAAAGCATCGATGCTTTAGAAGTTATAAAAACTGTTCGGAAAATGAGCAGAGCAACATCAAAACAAAATCAAAACGAAGATGACATTGAAATTCAATCTGTAGATACACCAGAAGAAATTGCTGATTGGAAAGATGAATTATATTTACTATTAACAAAACAAATCAGCCCTGATGCTTTTGAGCGATTAACCCAACGATTACTGCGTGAATGCGGATTTGTTCAAGTCGAAGTCACAGGAAAAACGGGCGATGGCGGCATTGATGGTAAAGGTATTGCGCGAATCAACGGATTGATGAGTTTTCACGTTATTTTTCAATGCAAAAAATATCAAGGTTCAGTTTCTGCTAGTGAAATGAGAGATTTTCGCGGTGCAATGGTTGGACGCGCTGATAAAGGTTTGTTTATCACGACGGGAACTTTCACTCCTTCTGCAATTAAAGAAGCCACACGCGATGGCGCACCGCCGATTGATTTAATTGATGGCGAACATTTAGCCGAAAAATTAAAAGAACTACAACTTGGCGTAAAAACTGAAATGGTCGAAAAAGTGACCATCAACAGCGAGTGGTTTTTAAGCCTCTAACCCACATTTTTATTTACAATTTCAACTGAAAATCACATGACCTTTTGCATCGAAACTCTCTTAAACGAACACAGCAACGACAAATTTGAGTTGCACGAACAATTTTTAAACAACCAAATGGTGCGCGTTTTAAAAACCATTGGTTACGACCGCCATTACAAAAAAGCGGTCGGACAATATCTTTACGACCAAGAAGGCACGGAATATCTCGATTTATTGAGTGGTTTTGGTGTGTTTGCGATTGGGCGAAATCACCCGACCGTTATTGCCGCTTTGAAAGAAACGCTTTCGTTAGAATTGCCGAATTTAGTGCAACTCGACGTGTCGATTTTGAGCGGTTTGTTGGCAAAAGAAATTCTCAAAACCACGCCTGAAAATTTAACCAAAATGTTTTTCTGTAATTCGGGAACAGAAGCCGTTGAAGCAGCGATTAAATTTGCTCGTTTCACGACCAAGCGCGACAAAATTGTTTTCTGCGAACATGGTTATCACGGTTTAACGATGGGCGCGTTGTCGTTGAACGGCGAAAACATTTTCCGCGAAGGTTTTGGAACTTTATTGCCAAACTGTGAAGCGATTCCGTTTAACGATTTGGTTGCACTCGAAAAAGCCTTGAGTAGCAAAGATGTGGCAGCGTTTATCGTCGAACCAATTCAAGGAAAAGGCGTAAATTTACCTGACGATAATTATTTGCCCGAAGTTCAACGTTTATGCCAAAAATACGGCACGCTCTTTGTCGCTGATGAAGTGCAAACTGGTTTAGGACGCACGGGCAAGTTTTGGGCGGTCGAACATTGGAACGTGCAGCCCGACATGATTTGTATGGCGAAAGCGTTATCAGGCGGTTTTGTGCCAGTTGGTGGCGTGGCGATTACCACAAAAATTATGGACACCGTTTATAACCGAATGGATAGAGCAGTCGTTCACGGTTCGACGTTTGCAAAAAATAATATGGCAATGGCGGCTGGTTTGGCGACGTTAGAAGTTATGAAAAATGAAAACTTGGTCGAAAACAGCCTAAAAGTCGGTACGGAAATCATCAATAATTTGAACGCCATGACCGACCGTTACGAATTACTCAAAGAAGCTCGCGGCAAAGGCATGATGATTGCCATTGAATTCCAATCGCCAAAAAGTTTAAAACTCAAAGCAGGCTGGGCAATGCTTGAAGCCGCGAATAAAGGCTTGTTTTGTCAAATGGTGACAATTCCATTATTCAAAGAACATCACATTTTGACGCAAGTTGCGGGGCATGGAATGAACGTTGTCAAACTTTTGCCGCCGCTCAATTTGACCAAAAAAGACCACGACACGATTATCAGCGCGTTCGATTCAACCATTGGTGAAACGCATAAAATGGGCGGTGCGATTTGGGATTTGGGTAAAAATTTGGCAGGTCATGCGTTGAAGAAATAGAGAGTTCCTGCAATAACAATTTATGTTTTAAATTTTTAAGCCATATTCTTTTTTACTCAAAAATCCAAGGTCAAAAATATGAAATTAGGTTCCGCGTTAACGCCTTCAGCAACAAAAGCGATGTTACTTGGCAGTGGAGAATTAGGTAAAGAATTAGTGATTTCGTTACAGCGTTTAGGCGTGGAAGTTATTGCTGTTGATCGCTACGAAAATGCACCCGCACACGCCGTTGCTCATCGTTCTTATGTGATTGATATGACGGATGGCGAAGCATTAAAAGCCTTAATCGCCAAAGAACGTCCACATTTTATTATTCCTGAAATTGAAGCTCTCGCTACAGACGCATTGGCAGAAATTGAAGCACAAGGTAATTGCACGGTCGTTCCAAACGCTCGCGCCATTCAATTGACGATGAATCGAGAAGGTATTCGCACATTAGCCGCTGAAACATTATCTGTACCGACTTCGCCGTATGCGTTTGCCGACTCGTTTGAAGAATTGAAAACAGCAGTTGAAAATGGTATCGGTTATCCATGTTTTGTTAAACCGACGATGTCGTCATCAGGCAAAGGGCAATCTATGGTGAAAACACCAGAAGAATTATCTACCGCATGGGATTACGCTAAAAATAGTGGACGTGTTGATACGGGAAAAGTGATTGTTGAAGGCAAAATTGATTTTGATTTTGAAATCACATTATTAACGGTTCGGGCTTTGAATTCAGACGGTGAAGTTGTTACACATTTTTGTGAACCGATTGGACACATTCAGGAAAACGGTGATTACCGTGAAAGTTGGCAACCGCAAGCCATGACTGAGCAAGCGATTAAAAATTCTCAACAAATTGCAAAAAAAATCACTGATGCGATGGGGGGATTGGGGTTATTTGGTGTGGAATTATTTATTTGTGGTGACGACGTTTGGTTTAGTGAAGTCAGTCCACGTCCACATGATACGGGTATGGTTACATTACTCACGCAAGTACAAACTGAATTTGATTTACACGCTCGCGCCATTTTAGGTTTACCTGTAAATACGCAATTAAAAATTGCGGGAGCAAGTGCAGTAATTTTAAGTCCCATCGACGCGCAAGGTTTGATTTATCAAGGTTTAGAAAACGCTTTAAGCATCCCTCATACCGACGTGCGCTTATTTGGAAAGCCCGAAGCATTTGTTAATCGTCGCATGGGAGTGGCTTTAGCAATTGCCAATTCTGCCGATACAGCTCGCAGGAATGCGGTACAAGCCGCAAATTTAGTGGTGATAAAGACGAGTTAAAGGTATTGGTATGCGTAACGGTGTGGTGATTTTTTTGATGATAGGATGTTGTGGTGAAGCAACCGCTGATATTTATAAAAAAGTAGTTGGAAGTAATGGTGTAATTACTTATACCAACAAATCTGTCGTACCGACGGAAAAACCAATTATAAAAACAGCTGCACCGCGACCAGCCACACCAACAGTAGGCTATTTTTACAAATATCAGGATACTGAAAAGCACGTTATTTACACAGATAAACCGCGTACTGACGTGGCATTATTAAGTAAAATGAAAGTGACGGTGCCAGCGAAAAATGCGCCACCACTTTTTTTCAATGCCCCTTATCCACCTACAGTCACTTCGTTTTACAGTAATCCGAATAAAGCTAAATTTAACACTTTAATTGCTCAAGCGGCAGAACGTCACCAAGTCGATGCAAAATTGGTTCACGCCGTTATCCAAGCAGAATCCGCTTATCGTCCCGATGCCATTTCATCGGCAGGGGCGGTGGGATTAATGCAATTGATGCCAGCGACAGCGATTCGTTTTGGTGTCACAGATAGTAATAATCCAGAGCAAAATATCAACGGGGGAACTCGTTATTTGCGACATTTAATGGATTTATTTCCTAATAGTTTAGATCTTGCCGTTGCGGCATATAACGCTGGGGAGAATTCAGTATTACGCCATAATAATTCGATTCCACCGTACCCAGAAACACAAAATTACGTCAAACAAGTCATGGCGTTATATAACCAAAAATCGTAAATAAAAAATCCGCTCATAAAGCGGATTTTTTGTTTTGAAAATTAGAAAAATTATCTTTCTAGTAACGCCAATTTACCTTCTTTACCGTTCCATTCATCCGCGTCTGGCATTGCATCTTGAACGTCAGTAATGATAGGCCAAATTTTTGATAATTCAGCATTCAACGCTGCGAATTGTTCTTGACCTTCTGGTAATTCATCTTCAGCGTGAATGGCATTTGCAGGACATTCTGGTTCACACAAAGTACAGTCAATACACTCGTCAGGATCAATGACTAAGAAGTTTGGACCAACATGGAAGCAATCAACAGGACATACATCGACACAATCGGTAAATTTACATTTAATGCAATTTTCAGTAACAACAAAAGCCATAATTCTGGTCTCTAAAAAGGATAAAAGGGAAAATTATTTGAACTCGAACATTTTAACAGAAAGTTACTGCTTACCAAATAAATGCGCGGCTTGAGGTGGTGCTTTTTGCTGTAAACAATGATACGCCGCGTTTTCATATTTAATCGTTAACGATTGAGCATTTTCATGTTCTGTTAAAAATTTCTCTGCTTCAATCGCGGTTAAATCTTTCATCATAAATGTTGAAATACATTCACAGGCTTTGCTAACTCTTGATTTATCATTATCAGGATTAGCTGAATTTTTTAACTCACGTTGTACACATTGATTTTCAAATGTTTTTTCAAATTTTTGCTTGTCGTCGTCACTTACCTTTGCACCAAGTAACGTGTGACTAATCGGTGTTTTTTGAGCTACTTTATTTGTTGCAGGTGCTTTTTCATCGGAACAGCCGACAATCAATGCAAGGCTTAAAACAGCAACGTACATTTTTTTAATAGGATATTTTTTCATAGAAAGTCACAGAAAATAGGTAAAATAGCATTATGCTAGAACCACAAAAAAAAGCAACGCGCCGTATTATTTCCGTTTCCAGAGTCGCTCTCCATTATGAAATCTGTTTATAGTCACTTACCTTATCAAGAATCTCTCACCGCCTTCCTCACATTCTGTCATCAAAAAAAATACCCGAGCAAAGTGGACATTATTAGAATTGGGGATGTTGGTGATCGGTTATTTTTTATCATTGAAGGCTCCGTCGCTATTCTTGCTGAAGATGAAGATGGTGAAGTCGGTCATGAGTTAGTTTTAACCTATTTGAACAAACATGAATTTATTGGTGAAATTGGAATTTTCAAAGGTTTAGAAACTCGCAAAGTCAATGTGCGAACCCGTGAGCCGTGTGTGTTAGCTGAAATCAGTTATGTTCGATTTAAAGAGCTTTTGCGTAAAGAATTACTCTACTGTGCACCCGATATTTTATATTTAATCGGCGAACAATTATCAGGAAGATTGTTGGCAACTAGTACACCAAACTGTTAAAGATAGGGATTATAAAAAGCTGGTTTAGACTTTTAATCCTCAGTGATTTCAGCAAATCATGCCGCAAACTTAATCCCGTTTGTTTTCGGTTTGATGTACTAGTCGAAAATTATGTGAATTAGCATTTATCGATGTTGAAGGACGGATTGCTGGTGCATTACTGGATTTGTGTAAATCCCCCGATGCCATTACACATCCCGATGGAATGCAGTTACATATTTCACGACAAGAACTTGGGCGGATTGTCGGGTGTTCGCGTGAAATGGCAGGGCGCGTATTGAAAGAACTCGAACTCAAAGGCGCAATTGCATCTCATGGTAAAACGATTGTTGTCTACGGTACGCGCTAATTTTTTCATTCAAATTTTTAGGTAACAAACATGACTTTTTCCACCGCTAAACAAGATGCGGACTATCACACTGCGCGATTGAAACACAATTCACAAATGCAATCGTCGGCTTATCGGTTGGCATATCACGATTTTGATTTCATGATTCGCGATGAATTGCGTCCCGTGCGTTTGCAATTAGAATTATTGAAACCTGAACTTGCTTTTACTGAACATGGGATTGAATCAACGATTGTGATTTTCGGTAGTGCGCGAACACCTTCAGCCGAATCTGCACAGAATCAATTAAATTTGGCTCAACAAAATATCACTGCAAATCCAACAGATATTGAAAATCAGCAAGCCTTGAAACGCGCTGAACATGAAATGCAGAAAAGTTATTATTATGAACAAGCCCGCGAATTAGGTGTGTTGATTACTGAGAATAATTTGAACGATAAGCAGTCTGTTTTTGTCATAACGGGTGGCGGAGCAGGTATTATGGAAGCCGCAAATCGTGGCGCATCGGAAGCGGGCGGTAAAAGTATTGGTTTGAATATCGTGTTGCCGCATGAACAAATGCCTAATTCATACATTACGCCCGACTTGTGTTTTCAATTTCATTATTTTCCAATTCGCAAAATGCACTTCATGATGCGAGCAAAAGCATTAATCGCGTTTCCTGGTGGTTTCGGAACATTGGACGAATTATTTGAAGCCTTAACGCTAATTCAATCAAAAAAAATGCACCGTATTCCGATTATTTTATTTGGACAGCGTTATTGGAATCGAATTGTAAATTTTGATGCGTTAGTTGAAGAGGGCGTAATTTCATCTGCTGATTTGGATTTGATTCAATATGCCGAAACGGCTGAACAAGCGTGGACGTTAATAAAAAATGTTTGAAAGGCATATTATGAATCGGTTTTTGCTGCGATTTTTTGTTTTATTTTTAGTTTCAACCATCAGTTTTGGTGCAACTGCATTAACACAAATTGAAACTGTGACCTCCGAGTTTATTCAAAGCAAAATTGATGCGCTAAATGCCCGACAGGGTTTAGATGAGGCGGTAAAAAAAGCGGTTTTGCAACAATATCAAGCAGCTCAAGATAATTTAACAGCAAACACACAAGCTCTGGCGCAAATCACTACATTTACAGCCGCGATTCATCAAGCCCCTATTGAAACTAAAGCTCTGCAAAAAGAAATTGAGCAAATACCTGTCAAACTTAACAAGCAAAAAATCGAAGATTTTCGCCAAATTCCCATCGAAGAATTAGAGCAACGACTTATCATCGAAAAAGGAAAAATTAGCCAACTTGATGAACAATTAAAAAAAATCGAAACAGATTTATTGTTACAAAATAATCGCCCGACTTTAATTCACGAAGAAACTATTGCGGCACAACAAACGATTGAAGATACTCGTAAAAAACTTGAATTACCTGTTGCTCCAACCGATTCAAAACTCGAATACGAAGCCCAACAAATTTATTTCAAAACGCTAATTGAAACCCATGCTACCGAATTAAAACGTCTTGATGCTGAAGCAATTAGTCAACCAGCGCGACTTGAATTACTCAAAAATAGACAGCAATTGTTAAATCTCCAAAAAAATGCGCTTGAACCAATCGTTGCCACAATTGAAAATTTAGCGTTCGATTTACGGTCACAAGAAGCCAAAAAAATGGAGGATGCACTTAGTCAAACGGAAAGAGAAATTGAAGGCAAGCACCCGCTAATTCAAAAACGTACCCGAGAAAACATTCAATACAGCCGTGAATTACAAGTCGTGATGGCGAAAATTGAACATATTAGTGAGCAAAAAACGCAAGTCGAAAATCAAACGACAGATATTGAAAACGACTTTAAAAGTGCGGATAAAAAAATCAGTTTAGCGAGTTTAAGTCCTGCGTTAGGGAAAATTTTGCGTGAGCAACGACGTAGTTTAGCGGGGCAAAATGAAATCGCGGCGGAATCGCGCAAGCTGGAAAATGAAACCGCCTTAACAAGTTTGGCACAATTCAAAATTGAAGATTACCAAAAAACATTGCTGAATGTAGATGACGCGCTGAAACAGATGATGATTTCAGACGTTGAACCGATGTTGCCATTTGAACAGCGAATGATGATTCAAGCGGAATTGCGCGTTTTGTTAAATTCTCAAAAAGAGTTGTTAAACAAACTTGCGTTAGCAGACACGACTTATTTGCGAATGTTAGGAGATTTGGATTTTGCTCGCCAACAGATGTTCGCGCAATCCATAAAATTCGCCGTATATTTAGATGAACGTTTGTTATGGGTGATGAGTTCGGAACCTATCAATGCGGCTGCATTAACTGGACTTTTTCATGCGACACAGTGGTTATTTTCACCAACAAACTGGTTTGACTTGTTCCGTGAAACAGTCAGTATTTTAGGTGAGAATCTATTGTTAACCAATGCAGCACTTGGTTTTTTATGGGTGTTAAATTGGTTAAAAATTTGGACAAAAAGTACATCACCACGCCATGAAATAGAGTTATATCGTTGGCACACTGACCATTTTTATTACACTTTGCGCGTGTTACTGAATCAAATTTTATGTGTTGCGCCAATTCCAGTCATCGGCTATTTGTGGGGTTGTTTTTTAACGCACAACAGTACGATTGATTTTAATTTTGCAATTGGTGTGGGGCTTCAAAAAGTTGCGATTTCGATGCTTATTATCAAATTTTTTATCATGTTTTTTTCAGCGGAAGGTGTGGCGCGACGACATTTTCAATGGCAAAAAAACACCGTGATATTATTGCTTCGTCAATTTTTGTGGATGAGATTTATTGTTTTACCTGCTACGTTTTTAATTCATGCAGCGAATTCGTCGAAATTCTCAGAATACGGTGATTCGCTTGGACGCTTTTCATTGATTGCGATGTTAATTGCCGTGGCGATTTTTATGGAGAAATTGCTGCATCCAAATCGTGGTTTAAATACCGAAAAATGGCACGGATTTTTGCGTTATTCCGCTTATGCGTTAGTTATTATTGTGCCATTGGTGATTATCGGTTTTGCCGTCACAGGTTATTATTCGAGTGCGTTAGAATTACAAGAAAAGTTAATCAGTACATTGCGTGTGTTTATGTTGGCTGTAATTTTGCATGAGATTTTTTTACGTTGGTTGACGTTAATAAATCGACAATTAGCTTTAAAAAATGCGGCTCAAAAACGCGAATCAAATGAAAAGCATACGCCGATTTCCGAAGATGAATTGCAGCTCGATATTCCAAAAATAAACGCTCAAACTCGAAAAATGTTGCACGTCACATTAACATTAGCAGTGGCGTTAGGGTTTTGGTTGATTTGGAAAAATATATTGCCAGCGTTTTCATTTTTAGATCATATTGTTCTTTGGCAACATAAAACGATTATTGATAACCAAGAAAGTTATGAACCGATTACGCTAACCAATTTGCTATTTGCAGGGCTATATTTATTCATGGCGATTGTATCGGTACGAAATTTTTACGGCGTGTTGGAATTATTAGTTTTTCGACGCTGGGACATTGAAACAGGCAGTCGTTACGCGATTAATCAGTTGGCAAAATACGTTTTTATCACGATTGCATTTATCACGATTGCCAATGAACTTGGCGGCAGTTGGTCACAAGTTCAGTTTTTGGTTGCCGCATTGGGCGTAGGTTTGGGATTTGGACTTCAAGAAATTTTTGCCAACTTAGTATCGGGAATTATTTTGTTATTTGAACGCCCGATTCGTGTTGGTGATGTGGTAACTATTGGTAACGTCACGGGAACAGTTTGCAAAATTCAAATGCGAGCCACAACGCTGCTTGATAATGATCAAAAAGAATTGATTGTGCCAAATAAAACATTTATTACCAGTCAGCTTACAAATTGGACATTGAGTGATGCGACAACGCGCATTATGCTTCCGATTGGCATTGCTTTTGGTTCGGAAGTAGAATTTGCACACGAATTAATTTTAAAAACAGTAAAAGAAACGCCGTTGATTTTAGAAGAACCCGAAGCGTTTGTAGTTTTTGTGGGTTTTGGTGATAGTATGCTGAACTTTTCAATTCGTGCCTTTGTGAGTGAACCAATTAATCGCTGGCGCGTAATTCATGATTTAAATATGCGGTTAGAAAAAGTGTTGCGGGAAAATAAAATAGAGATTCCGTATCCGCAGCATGACGTTCATATAAAAACATAAGCTATTGTTGTTTTTACAATAATAGCCTCACAGATTTACAAAAATTTATCATTTAGTTATATAAAGGAAAAACAATGAGTAACTTACCAAAATGTCCAAAATGCAGTTCAGAATTCACTTATGAAGACGGTGAAATGTTCATCTGCCCCGAATGTGGACATGAATGGGACAAAAATGCCGCCACTGAAACTGATGATGTAAAAGTTGTCAAAGACGCAAACGGCAACGTTTTAAACGATGGCGACATGATTACCGTGATTAAAGATTTAAAAATCAAAGGTTCATCCAACGTTGTCAAAGTCGGCACAAAAGTAAAAATCATCCGTTTGGTCGATGGTGACCACGATATTGATTGCCGCATCGAAGGCATTGGCGCGATGCAATTGAAATCCGAATTCGTCAAAAAAGTAGTGTAGAAAATTTTAGATTAGAGAGTTCAAAAGAAATGGCACTTTATGTTTATAAATTTGGTGGCACGTCGGTGGGTTCAATCGAACGCATCAAAGCCGTCGCCGAACGTGTTAAAAAAGTCCGCGAGACAGGCGACGATTTAGTTGTGGTGCTTTCGGCAATGAGCGGCGAAACCAATCGTTTAATCGGTTTAGCGAAAGAAATGCAAGATGAACCGAATGAGCGCGAACTCGATGCGATGGTTTCGACGGGCGAACAAATCACGGTTGCATTGTTGAGTATGCGTTTGAATGAAATCGGTTGCCCCGCGTGTTCGTACACAGGAACGCAAGTTCGGATTTTAACAGACAGCAGTTTTACCAAAGCGCGAATCAAAGAAATCGACGATGCAAAAATTCGTTCTGATTTAGCGGACGGAAAAGTGGTTGTCGTCGCAGGTTTTCAAGGCGTTGACGAAGACGGCAATATCACGACGCTGGGTCGTGGCGGTTCTGATACAACCGCTGTGGCATTAGCGGCGGCGTTGAAAGCCGATGAATGTCATATTTACACCGACGTGGACGGTGTTTATACGACAGACCCGCGCGTTGAACCGAAAGCGCGTCGCTTAGATAGAATTACCTTTGAAGAAATGCTCGAAATGGCGAGTTTGGGTTCAAAAATTTTGCAAATTCGCTCTGTGGAATTTGCGGGAAAATACAATGTTGCATTGCGCGTGTTGTCTTCATTTGAAGAAGGTAACGGCACGTTAATTACTTATGAGGAATCACAAATGGAAAGTGCGTTAATTTCAGGTATTGCTTTTAATCGTGACGAAGCGAAATTAACCATTACGGGCGTGCCAGATTTGCCTGGTATTGCTTATAAAATTTTAGGGCCGATTGCCGATGCGAACATCGAAGTCGATATGATTGTCCAAAATATCGCCGACGATGCGACAACGGATTTTACTTTTACGGTTCATCGTAACGATTTTCAACGGGCAAAAACGATTTTAGAAACGATTTGCACCGACTTGGGAGCGCGTCATGTGACGGGCGATAACGATATTGTGAAAGTGTCGATTGTTGGCGTTGGAATGCGTTCACACGCTGGAATTGCTAGCATGATGTTTAAAACGTTAGCCGACGAAGGTATTAACATTCGGATGATTGCAACGTCAGAAATTAAAATTTCGGTCGTGGTTGATGAAAAGTATTTAGAGTTGGCCGTTCGTGCTTTGCATAGTGCATTTGGTTTAGAATACGCATAAATGTGATTTGAGCTTTATTATTTTTCAAAATTTGTTATAATTTTAAGTCTTGATTGTTCTTCGCTGTATCGCACAGCGAAGAGTTCAAATTATTAAAAGGAGTTAGTTATGCTTATCTTGACTCGTAGAGTAGGAGAAACGCTAATGATTGGTGATGAAGTTACAGTCACTGTTTTAGGCGTAAAAGGCAATCAAGTTCGCATTGGTGTAAATGCCCCGCAAGAGGTGTCTGTACACAGAGAAGAAATATACGATAAGATTAAAAAAGAGCAATCTGATTTATCTAAAGTAGAAGATTAGTTATACAAGTTCCGGAGAGTTGGCCGAGCGGCTGAAGGCGCTCCCCTGCTAAGGGAGTATGGGCTTTAACTCCCATCGAGGGTTCGAACCCCTCACTCTCCGCCACTATTGAAAGCCACTAATGCCAAACAAAATCCAAACAATGCCGCTTTTGGATAACCCAAAGTATTGATTTCGGAGTTAAAATGCCCCTCTATGCGCTGAAAAGCGGTTTCAATTCCCCAACGTTCCCGATACATTTCCGCGATTTTCAATGCGTCAGCAACAGTTTTGTCCAGATTAGTCAAAATACGGATTTCATCATCCCCATTGCGCGTGTTCTCCTTCAATTTAACGACAATACGTCGTGCTATGTATTCAAAACCCATAGCAGATTTGAGCATTACCGATTGTTCAAAAACATCGCCTGTTTCGCTAAACCCAACAAATACAGGGTCGTAAAGCTCTACCACAGGTATTTGTTGATGCTCACGAACAACGCCCCCCCCCGTTCTTGAATACCAAACAAAAAATCTTGCGTACAAAACAACTGTCTGCAATCCACAAATCCTTGTGCATGACGGTCAGCAACACTTTGTCGAGCAAGCTGCGTTCTTGGGCGTGTCCGTCTTCACACGGAAAAACGTCAATCGCCAGTTCCAATTGCGGATCAAACACCACCAGTGATTTTCCTGGCAAGGCACCTGATTTCGTGTCGCGCAATACTTTCAAGCGATGATGGCTCGCTTCGATGCAATTACCATCTAATAACTTTGTACGATAGCCTGGCAAAATAGCAGGTAATTCGCCCTTCATCTCCCGAATGATGGCTTCCGATTCTTGGGCGACGTAACGCACTAATGCTGCCGACGTTTCTATCTTCATCCCATTTAATTTGTTGTACAACGATGTTACCGAAACACTGATGTTTTTCTGAATTTCGATAGGCGACATGAACGCTTTCTCGTATCTGACAAACTACCTCCAGCATCAATGCGACTACTGTTGAAAATAGCAGCTCGCTTGTATATTGCCGTCCTCGGTTTGCTTCAAACCAAATGTCCAATTTTTCTTCGTTTAATATCTGTTCAAGTAAGCCCTGAACCATCACTGTTACTGGACTTCTATGGATGAATTTTTGTAACACATTGCTGAATTCGTTAGTCATTGATATTTAAATTGCCCATTGTCCTCTAAAAACACCTTGAAAGAGCTGCCTTTTACACTCGAATTATGAAATACTTTAACCTCGTTTCTTTTTTAAAAATACTGCCGCGCCGCCACAGAATGGTTCGACGCAACGGATAAACGAAGCTGCTGCCATTGCAACCAGCAATTCTCATTATGAAAACCGCTCGTGCTGTATAAAGGAAAACCGAGTGAAAAAAATGAAGATAAGCGATGGCATCACCATTTGAATCGAACAAAATATCAGCCC
>JBAXMT010000002.1:0-39073 GCA_037134135.1 Methylococcaceae bacterium
TGACTGCCGCTAATTCGTTGTCTTTCAACTTAGCAAATGAAGGCATTTTGCTTGTACCAGCTTGCAAGAAACCAATCAAAGGATCGATACCTGCGTTGACTTTTGCACTGCCACGCAATGCAGGATAATCACCTGGTGCGCCTGCTCCATCAATTTGATGACATGATACGCAATTTTTCAAATAAACTTCTGCGCCACTTGCCATTAACTGTTCACGCGATAAATCGCTTAAATCAGGTTTTTCATTTTGTTTTGCTAAAGTTGTTTCAATCCATTTATCGTAATCGCCTTGTTCCATTGCGATAACAACGATAGGCATGAAACCATGATCGCGTCCACAAAGTTCGGTACATTGACCACGATAAGTACCTGGTTTATCAACTTGTGTCCATGCTTCATTAATGAAGCCTGGATTTGCATCTTTTTTCCATCCTAAATCAGGTACCCACCAAGAATGGATAACATCAGCAGAAGTAAAAACGAAACGAATTTTTTTGCCAACAGGAACGACCAAAGGTCTATCTACGTTTAACAAATAGTGTGGAACACCATGTGGATCAGAACCATCACGATGTGTTTTTTCACTTGCAGCATCTAAATGACTTTCAAAATGTACACCAGTTCCAAGGTATTCATAATCCCAATACCATTGTTTACCAGTCACTTTAATTGACATATCAGAATTTTGAACGTTGTCCAATTCCATCATCGTTTTCGTGGCAGGAATCGCCATTGCAACTAAAATAATGGTTGGAATAATTGTCCAAATAATTTCGACGGTGGTATTTTCATGGAAATTCTCGGCTTTATGTCCGCGAGATTTACGATGAAAATACATCGAATAAAACATGGTGCCGAAAACGGCAATCCCAATAAAAACACACACCCATAAAATAAGCATGTGTAAGTCAAAAATGTCATGACTGACTTTCGTGACCCCTTCCATTAAGTTAAGTGCATAATCCGCATGTGCGCTTTGCAGCCCAAGGGCGGCTAAAGAAACACCAGCGAACAGTTGCTTTATTTTTTTCACGGAGCAAACTCCTCTAGTAGTTTAAAAACTTTATCGTATATCCGTTGGTAATTCAAAGCGATACAACACATTTTGCTTTGTTCCTTTTACCGAATAATTATTACAAATAATCAGGTTAATTCTAACCTATGAAACTCGTCTAAGCTAGTTTGAAACAGCCTTAATCCTGTAACCATTGCGCCACGGCTTTTGCATAATACGTTAGAATGGCATCGCTACCCGCACGTTTAAACGCTAATAATGATTCCAAAACAACTGCTTTTTCGTCTAGCCAACCGTTTTGTGATGCGGCTTTGAGCATCGCATATTCACCACTGACTTGATAAGCAAATGTCGGCACGCCAAATTCGTCTTTCACGCGGCGAATAATATCTAAATACGGCATTCCAGGTTTGACCATCACCATGTCTGCGCCTTCTTGCAAATCGAGTGCAACTTCACGCAACGCTTCATCTGAATTCGCACAATCCATTTGATAACTGTGTTTGTTACCTTTACCTAAATTCCCAGCTGAACCAACCGCATCGCGAAAAGGTCCATAAAAACTGGACGCATATTTTGCGGAATACGCCAAAATTTTGGTGTGAATATAACTGTTATTTTCTAAGGCTTCTCGAATTGCCCCGATTCGCCCATCCATCATGTCAGATGGGGCAACAATATCCGCACCAGCTTTCGCGTGTGATAAGGCTTGTTTCACCAGAACATCAATCGTTTCATCGTTCAAAACATAACCATCAGCGTTAATCAATCCATCTTGACCATGTGAAGTAAAAGGATCTAGCGCAATGTCAGTAATAATTCCAAGTTCTGGCACAGCTTCTTTTAAAGCACGAACAGCTCGTTGGACTAAACCGTTTGAATTGTAGGCTTCAACTGCATTGTCGGATTTCTTTTCAGCTGAAACAACAGGAAATAATGCAATCGCGGGAATACCTAAAATATAGAGTTCTCGTGCTTCTTCAATCAACAAATCAAGCGATAAACGTTCAACACCAGGCATTGAATCAATGTTTTCGCGCTTATTTACGCCTTCAATAACGAAAACGGGATAAATTAAATCATCAACCGTTAGTTTATTTTCACGCATCAAACGACGTGAAAAATCATTTTTACGCATTCGTCGCATGCGTGAGTCAGGAAATTTAATGTTATGATATGCCATGTTATTCGTACTTATTTTTGAGATTTTTTATGAGAATTAAACACTATACCTTATTTGTTTTGTTTCTAGTATGCCTTGGTTTTATGCCGATTTCACACGCCTTTGCGGGAGAACTATCTGCACCTCAGCAAGCTATTTCAGAAGCGTCTGACAAATTACAACAAAAAATGCAGGATCAAAACTTCCTTAAAGATTTTAATAAAGTGACCCAATTTGTTGACCAATCAATCAACCCTCATGTTGATTTCGACAAAATTTCCTCATTGGTTTTAGGTAAGGCTTGGAAAACAGCCACACCTGATGAACAAAAACGCTTTAAGAAAGAATTTCAAACCTTGTTAGTTCGCACTTATTCGCGTGCATTTAGTGAATTCAAAGAATGGTCTGTGCGTTTTTTACCAAGTGAAATGGAAGACGGTGCAACTAAAGTTGTTGTTAAAACTGAAGTTTTACAACCAGGAATTCAACCAATTGCGGTTAATTACAGAATGTATTTAGCAAACGGCGATTGGAAAGCCTACGACATCATGATTGAAGGCGTAAGTTTAGTGACAAACTATCGCACAACTTTCAGCGACGAAATTCAAACCAATGGATCGCTTAATGCAGTGATTGACGGTTTAGCAAAACGTAATGCTGAAGCGTTAAAAAACTCTTGATTCAAACCAACATTCACTTTTACGGCGCAAAGATTTAATTTTTGCGCCTTTTTTATATTCAATGACTTCAATTAAAGATTCGCTTTATAGCCAACCACTTGGACAAATCAATAGCTTTGCATTTGATGATAATGTCGCGCAAGTTTTTCCTGATATGATTCAGCGTTCTGTACCTGGTTATCAAACTATGATTGCCGCGATTGGTTTATTAGCAGGGCGTTTCGCAAAACAGAACAGTATTTGCTACGATTTAGGTTGTTCATTAGGTGCGGCTTCGTTTTCAATGCGCCAAAATATCCACGTTGAAAATTGCAAAATTATTGCTGTTGATAATTCTTCAGCGATGTTGACAAAATTTGAAAGTATTTTAACGCCCAATAAAACGCCGATTGAATTGCATTGCGCTGACATTCGGGACGTGAAAATTGAAAATGCGTCGATGGTGGTTTTGAATTTCACGTTGCAATTTTTACCTGTTGAAGACCGCAAAGAATTATTGGCTAAAATTTACAATGGTTTATTGCCAAATGGCGCGTTGATTATTTCTGAAAAACTCGCTTTCGATGATTCGCGCCAACACGAATTGCAAATTGATTTGCATCACGAATTCAAAAAATCACAAGGCTACAGCGATTTAGAAATTAGCCAAAAACGTACCGCGTTAGAAAACGTGCTAATTCCTGAAACATTCGCGACACATCAAAACCGTTTAAAATCAGTTGGTTTTGAAAGTGCTGAATTGTGGTTTCAGTATTTTAATTTTGCTTCATTTATCGCATTGAAATAATGGATTATTCAAATTTATACGAAGATTTAAAAGCCTCTAATGTTGAATTTTGGGGGGATTTATTACCTGAGCAACTCGCAAACGCATTCGATACGACAAAACACGGCGATTTGATTCGTTGGCAAAATCAGCGTGAAAATTTACCTAAAATTTTGCCGTTGTTTCTTGATATTTCTATCGACACCGTAAAACTCGGCAATGCCGACGAAATTACGACTGAACTTCAAGCAGAATTGAAAGAAAAGCTGCAAGCATTTTGTCCGTGGCGCAAAGGTGGTTTTGATATTTTTGGCATTCATATCGACACTGAATGGCGGTCGGATTGGAAATGGCAACGCCTTGAAAACCACATTACGCCATTACAAAATCGATTGGTTTTAGATGTTGGTTGCGGCAACGGTTATCATTGTTGGCGAATGCTTGGTGCAGGTGCAAAACGTGTTATTGGCATCGATCCAATGCTTTTGAACGTAATGCAATTTCAAATTATCAAACAGTTTTATGATAATAACGCGCCAATTGACGTTTTGCCGCTGGGAATCGAAGCCTTGCCGCCAAAATTAAATTGTTTTGATACGGTTTTTTCGATGGGGGTTTTGTATCATCGTCGCTCGCCAATTGATCATTTGTTTGAATTGCGTGATTGCTTAAAAAGTGGCGGCGAACTTATTTTAGAAACGCTGGTCATTGACGGTGAATTAGGTGAAACGCTATTACCGAAAGACCGTTACGCGCAAATGCGAAATGTGTGGTTTTTACCTAGCTGTGCGACGTTAGTGAGCTGGTTAAAACGTTGTGGATTTCAAAATGTACGGGTTGTGGATGTGACATTAACGTCAATAGAAGAACAACGCACTACAGATTGGATGCGTTTTCATTCCCTTAAAGATTTTTTAGATCCTGAAAATTCTGCGCTAACTTGTGAAGGTTATCCCGCACCGAAACGTGCGATTTTAATTGCGAATGCGCCATAATTTAATGCGCGGCAAGTTGTACAGCATTTCGCTTATCTCGTTTCACTTCATACAATGCTTCGTCTGCTAATGTAATCAATTCCTTTCCTCTTAATTTACCATCTATCGAACACGCCACCCCGATACTGACGGTCATGGGATTTAACAATGCTACATTTTCCACTTGGTTCTTTTCAATCGTTTGTCTTATCCGCTCTGCTAATAATAATGCTGACTTGCTGTCAGTATTTGGGCAAATCACCAAAAACTCCTCCCCACCTAATCGACATGGAATATCAGTAGCGCGTGAACATTTTTTCATGAGTGTGGTTGTGTGAATCAGCACTAAATCGCCAGCATCGTGACCCAATGAATCATTCACCGATTTAAAATGATCTAAATCCAGCATCAATACACTCAATGGATTCTTATTGCGATGTGCGCTTGCCCATTCTTGTTCCAAGCGATTCAACGAATAACGTCGATTCGATAAGCCAGTTAATACATCGGTATTAGCCATTAATTCTAATCTACGATTAGCAACCGCCAGATCGGCGATATATCTTTGTAATTCTTTACGTTCTTTTTCGACCTCTTTTTGCAGCTTAATAATCCGCTGTCCTGCACGAATTCGAGTAAGTAATACTTTTAAACTTAATGGCGTGGTCACATAATCATCAATGCCTGCATGAAAAGCTTCAATCAATTCTTTTTCTTCGTGGGATGAAGTCAGCATTATGATGTAAATTGAACTGCCCCACGTTGATGAATGCAGCATTTTTGATAATTCAATACCGTCCATTGGCTTCATGTGCCAATTGGTAATAATCAATTCTGGTTTATTTTCTAAGGCGTATTTCAATGCAGAATCACCGTCTTTACACGCAACTACTTTGTGACCGACGGCTGTTAATTGTTTGGATAACCGCGCCAACATCATCACATCATTATCTACAATCAAGATATTTAAAGATGACAAATTATTATGCTCATCTTTGTTTGATTCGGGCGATGATTGACGAATATCGGTTTTCACATTGATAAGTTTTCCCCATTTTTGCCATTGTTTAAATATATCTGTTATAAATGATTTTAATTCAACTTCGTTAAAATAATGTACTGATTCAAGCAATAAATTTGGCAATAAAGCCACGCGGTACTCTTCATCAGCAACACAATAATTTGCTAATTGAGTGGCAAAATGTAATTGCTTTGCCAGCTGATTAGCTTTTGAATTTTCGTCATTAGGTTTGAAATAAAGTTTTAAGGCTTCAATATGTACTGATGAAAACCCCCAATCCTCTAAAAGCATTAAAGTTAACGCATTGTGATTAATCGCAAATTGCTCTTGCTCCAATTTTAATAATTCGTCACCGTCAGCCGCTGCAATACACTCACCATAACTTTCTGACCAAGCTGTAGCTAATGCTAAACGTCCAATATCCATCAACAATCCCAGCGTAAATGCTTCTTCGGGACTAATAATGCGTTCGTGTGAACTTAACAATGAAATTGCTACGGCGGTTGCTAATGATTTTGACCAATAGGTAGGATAATTAAAATTTGGACAACGGTTGTTGCTGTCATTTCCAACGAGCGAAAGACTGAGTGCAAAATTCTTTACCGCAACCATACCAATCATAATAATTGCGTCATTAATGTTGCTGATAGGGGTATGTGCGCCATTTGCAGCGGAATTTGAAAATTGTAAAATTCGCCCACTTAATGCAGGATCCAGCTTAATCAACTGTGAAACTTGCTCAATTTTGACATCGTCACGTTGCAACAACCGCATTATTTCTAAAGCAGTACCAGACGGTGAAGGTAATCGATTCGATGTTTTCAATTCATGGAAATTAAATTTTTGTGTCATAAATTCGTGGTTTGTAGCAGTTTTTGAGCATAATTTGATGTCTTAAGACAAAAAATCGGTATTTTTATTTCTTTTTTATCTACACCTGTTTATAAAACTCAGATGACTATCTGGCGAATAGTGGTGGTATTTTTAGCTATCGTTTAAGAATTGGCAATTTTATTTTCATATGCTGTAAACAGTTGAAATGAAAATCTTATATGACTCTGTAAATTCAAGACGTTTTCATCGTGTTTTATGTATGAGATTTACGCTGTAACTAATACGGTAGACGGTATATAATCCCACGCTTTCACTAAACTTTCACTAAATTCACATTGGAAAAAGTATGCTCGGCAAACTCGTCAAATTAGTCATAGGTAGCCGCAATGACAGGCTGATTAAGAAAAAAATAGCGTTGGTTAAAAAGGTCAATGCACTGTCTTCAGAATACGAAAAACTATCTGACGAAGCGTTGCAAGCAAAAACGCAAGAATTTCGTGAACGCTTAGAACAAGGTGAAAAATTAAATCATTTATTACCCGAAGCCTTTGCGACAGTGCGTGAAGCATCAACTCGTGTATTTGATATGCGCCATTTTGATGTTCAATTAATTGGTGGCATGATTTTGCACAGTGGCAAAATCGCGGAAATGAAAACAGGCGAAGGCAAAACGTTAATGTCTACGCTTGCTGCCTATTTAAATGCTCTTCCCGCTCGCGGTGTGCATATTGTCACCGTCAATGATTATCTAGCGAAACGTGATTCAGAAACCATGAGCAAACTGTATAGTTTTCTCGGTATGAGTACAGGTGTAATTCTTTCGCAAATGGAAGCTCCAGATCGTCGTCTTGCTTACGCTTGCGATATTACTTACGGTACAAATAACGAGTTCGGTTTCGATTATTTACGCGATAACATGGCGTTTACGCTTGAGCATAAAGTACAACGTGATTTGCATTTTGCTATCGTTGATGAAGTCGATTCAATTTTAATTGATGAAGCCAGAACACCTTTGATTATTTCGGGTCCAACTGACGACACCAGTGATATTTATTTGCGCGTAAATGTGATTGTGCCGTTATTGACGAAACAACTTAAAGAAGATGGTGAAGGCGATTATTCAGTTGATGAAAAAACGAAACAAATTCACCTCACCGAAACAGGTCACGAAAACATTGAACAATTGATGATTGAACATGGTTTGTTAGCAGAAGGTACGAGTTTGTACGACGCTACAAATTTACGTTTAATGCACTACATGAGTGCCGCATTACGAGCATTTGCACTGTTCAGACGTGACGTTGAATATATTGTAAAAGACGATCAAGTCGTTATCGTAGACGAATTTACGGGTCGTACTATGTCGGGTCGCCGCTGGTCAGAAGGCTTGCATCAAGCAATTGAAGCGAAAGAAGGCGTGCCAATTCAAAATGAAAATCAAACCCTCGCTTCAATTACTTTTCAAAACTATTTCCGTTTGTATGAAAAATTATCAGGTATGACGGGAACAGCAGACACAGAAGCCTTTGAATTAAACAAAATTTATGGCTTAGAAGTTGTCGTTATTCCAACTCATCGTAATATGGTTCGTCGTGATTTAGGTGATGTCATTTTCTTAACTTCTGCTGAAAAATATGAAGCAGTAGCTAATGATGTTAAAGAGTGTGTGAGTCGTGGGCAACCTGTTTTAGTAGGAACTACATCGATTGAAAACTCTGAATTGCTGTCAGGTATTTTGACAAAACAGGGTATTAAACATGAAGTTTTAAATGCGAAACAACATGAACGTGAAGCTCATATTATTGAACAAGCTGGTCAACCGTATGCAGTGACCATTGCCACAAATATGGCGGGACGTGGAACAGACATTGTTTTAGGTGGAAATTTAGAAGCCGAGTTACACGCGCTTGATGCAGATGTAACGCAAGCACAAAAAGACAAAGTTAAAGGTGCGTGGTTAGATCGTCATAATGCGGTTGTAGCAAGTGGTGGTTTACACGTTATTGGTTCAGAACGCCATGAATCACGTCGAATCGACAACCAATTACGCGGACGTTCCGGTCGTCAAGGCGATCCAGGTTCAAGTCGATTTTTCTTATCGTTAGAAGACGATTTAATGCGAATTTTCGCGTCGGAGCGTGTTTCGGGGTTAATGCAAAAATTAGGCATGGGCAACGGTGAAGCTATTGAACATCCTTGGGTGACACGTTCAATTGAAAACGCACAACGCAAAGTTGAAGCACATAACTTTAATATCCGTAAAGAAATTTTAGCGTATGACGACGTGGCAAATGATCAAAGAAAAGTCATTTACGCACAACGTAGCGATATTATGGCGGCAGATGACATTTCAGAAATCATCACTGCAATTCGTGAAGATGTAGTCAATGATATGATTACGCTCTACATTCCAGCCAAAACAATGGCTGACCAATGGAATATCAATGGTTTAGAAGAACATTTACGCCTTGAGTTCGGTGTTGAGATTGCGGTACAAAATCTGCTTAATGAAGATAAGAAACTACAAGAAGAAGGTTTGCGTCAAAAAATAATCCAGATTTTGGAAGAAAATCACGCTGAAAAAGAAGTTAGAATTGGCGCGGATACATTACGAAATGTTGAAAAAACCTTTATGTTGCGTGCCTTAGATCACAACTGGAAAGAACATTTAGCGGCAATGGATTATTTACGCCAAGGCATTCATTTCCGTGGTTATGCACAAAAAGATCCAAAGCAAGAATATAAACGTGAAGCCTTTGATATGTTCACCCATTTGCTTGAAACAATTAAATTTGAAGTGGTTGGTTTATTATTCAAAATTCCTTTGGAACAAAGTGCTTTCGATCGCGAATTAGATGAAGAATTCGCAATACCAACAGGCACAATCGAACACAATAGCGAACATTTATCCGCTATTGCGGATACCGAAGAACCAACATTTGTTGAAATGCCCACGAGTTTGACGCAAGACAGCATTGGGCGAAATGATGTTTGCCCGTGCGGTTCAGGCTTGAAATATAAACACTGTCACGGAAAATTGGTCTAACGCATTTTTGTTTTTAAGCCAATTTAATGATGATTTCTCTTACTTTTAAAAAATCATGAATTGGCTAAAAAATAAACTCAATTTTAATCTGGATTTAAATTTGCGCTTCGCGGGCTTTGGACAAAAACCTACAGCCGTTTTAGGTATCGATATTACTACGACTGTCGTAAAACTATTGGAACTTAGCAAGCAAGGCAATCATTACAAAGTTGAAAGTTATATGGTTGCGCCATTACCTCGCGATGCGGTAATAGATAAGCATATTACAAATGTCGATTTTATTGGTGAGGCAATTAAAAAAGTAGTTAAGCGTTCGGGAACAAAATTAACACAAGCGGCAGTTGCGGTTGGCGGATCATCAGTAATTACCAAATTGATTACGTTACCAGATGGATTAACAGACGATGAAATGGTTGAACAAATCATGATCGATGCTGAACAATACATTCCTTACGGTATTGATGAAGTTAATTTTGATTTTGAGGTTCAAGGTAAAAACGAAATTGATTCTAATCGAGTAAATGTGTTGCTTGCAGCCTCTCGAAAAGAAAATGTAGAAGAGCGTATTGCTACGCTGAAAATTGCAGGATTGAAAGCAAAAATAGTCGATATTGAAGCCTTTGCCATTGAAAATGCGTTTGTTTTACTCTCTAATCAGTTGCCTTATTCTGTCGAAGACAAAACTATCGTCATAATTGAAATCGGGGCAAATTTAACGACGTTGCATGTACTTTACAATTCTCGGGCGATTTATACACGAGAACAAAATTTTGGTGGCAAGCAACTTACTGAAGAAATTCAGCGGGCTTATGGATTAACTTACGACGAGGCAGGGGTAACAAAGAAATTAGGCGGACTACCCGATAATTATGAAAGTGATGTTCTTGATCCATTCAAGCGCAGCATGGTTCAACAGATTCAACGTGCAATACAATTTTTTCTTGCATCAAATGCAAGTCGTCCGATTGATTGCATCATTCTCGCAGGCGGCTGTGCAGCAATTACGGGAGTCGATAAATTAGTTTCGCAAGCCGTGGGTGTAGAAACATACATTGCAAATCCTTTTCTGGATATGGAACTGTCATCTCGTGTAAATCCAAAGAATTTAGAGAAAGATGCACCGTCAATGTTAATCGCCTGTGGTTTGGCATTACGGAGTTTTGACGAATGATAAAAATCAACTTGTTACCGTGGCGTGAAGAATTACGGAAAGAAAAACAACAAGCATTTATTAATTCAATCAGTATTGCAATCGGTTTAACCGTATGTATTTTGGGTGCAATTCACATCTATATTTCCAATCAGCAAGAATATCAAGCTCAACGAAATAAAATGCTGCAAGACGAAATTACGATGTTAGACCAAAAAATTGTCAACATTAAAAGTGTAGAAGTACAAAAAACGCGCTTAATCAACAAAATTACAGTTATTCACAATTTGCAACGCTCACGCCCAGAAATTGTTCATTTATTTAATGAAATTCCTCGTGTGACACCTGAAGGATTATTTATAACCAAATTAACACGAACGGGACGTGATTTAGTTTTTGAAGGCAAAGCACAATCTAATTCCTTGGTTTCGGCATTTATGAGTACCATTGCAAATTCTCAATGGTTACAAACGCCTTCTTTAGATGTTATTACACAAGATAAATTAGCAACAGATAAATCGAGTAGCGGGAAAATGAATGATTTTACTTTGCGAACAAAACAACGTGATTTGCCTGACGTGAAATAATATGAAATTAGCAGAACTTAATTTAGCTGAAGTAGATTGGGATTTTAATGCCGCATGGAGCTGGTCTTTACCTGTTCGGATGGGTGTAATTTGTTTAAGTTGTATTTCTGTTTTTGGTGCAGGTCTTTATTACGACGTATTTGATCAATTACAAACATTAGAAACAGTTCAGAAAAAAGAAACTGAATTAAAAATGATATTTGAGCTTAAGCATAATCAAGTTGCTAATTTGCCTGCATATCAAGAACAGCTAAAAATCATTAAACAAACATTGAATGACATTGTTAAAGAAATGCCAGTAGCAGAAGAGGTTGCGGGCTTAGTCATTGATATTTCTCAGACAGGAATTGCCAACGGTTTAGAATTTAAATTATTCAAGCCTGCGCCAAATGTGCATCAAGAATTTTATTCGGAACTACCCATTAACATTGAAGTAATCGGTGAATATGAAGAGTTACTTTTATTTATTAGTGGATTGGCGGCCTTGCCTAGAATTGTCACTATTCACGATTTAACTATTGCACCAATCGACAAAACCAAAGTCACGAAACAAAGTAAAATGCTGATGTCCGTGACAGTAAAAACGTATTATGAAAATAAAAGTGCCGCAAATGATGTTAAATAAATTTGTAACCGCTGCTTCTGTTCGTTTTTTATTAATGACGTTTACAATGGTTATCTTAACTGCGTGCAGTGACAATGATTTCACCGATTTACAACAATACATTGCAACGATTAAAGCAAAGCCAAAAGAAGCAGTGAAACCTTTGCCAGAATTTAAAGTTGTTGAACCTTTTATTTTAACGAAAGAAGGTCATTTGCGTGACCCATTTAAACCCATAGAAAAAATAGTAGCAGAAGCCTTAGAACCTGATGAAATGGAAGAACCTGATAACGGAATTCGTCCAAATACTAATCGCACCAAAGAACCGCTTGAAGCCTTTGCATTAAGCGGTATGAGAATGGTTGGAACCATTAACATGAACGCAACATTATGGGGGTTGGTTAAAGGTGACGGCAATACTATTTATCGCGTAAAAGCGGGGAATTACATAGGTAAAAATGATGGAAAAATTACTCAAATCAATAAAAATAAAATCGAATTGATTGAAATCATTCCAAGTAAACCTGGACGATTTATCGAACAACCAGCAATTTTAACGCTGACTGAATAGCAAAAGGAAACTGCTTTTATGTTGAAAATAAATTTACGTTTGCAGCTGTTAATTACAGTTAGTTTGTTTTTTTTATCTAATGTAGGTCACAGCATTGAACCATTAACGTTATCAACGATAAATTTTGCTTCGCAAGGTAACGATAAATTACAAGTTCAACTGGAATTATCTGGTACAGCGATTACACCGAAAGTATTTAAAACCGACAATCCAGCGCGAATCGTATTAGATTTTGCAGCAGTAAAAAATGGACTGCCTAAAAAAATTTATCCCATCAGTCAGGGTGCTGCGCTGAATGCTTATGTTATCGAAGCAGATGGACGTGTACGGGTAATTTTGAACTTACTCAAAGCTATGCCATTTGACGTAAAAACAGATGGAAATAAAGTTTTTTTAACATTAACACCGCAGCAATATCCACAGAACGAGGCGGATAAATTTATTCCAAAATTACCACCTGTGAAATCAAATACGACTGAAATCACAAAAGCCACAAACGACAAAGTAGTAGCATTTATTCCAGAACAAGCGATTAGTGGATTTGATTTTAAACGTGGTGATAAAAGTGAAGGTCGAATTTTAGTATCATTGGCAAATCCAAATACGGTGGTCAATTCTAAAAAAGAAAATGGAAAAATCGTTATTAATTTTTTAAATACACAATTACCTGATGGATTGGCGAAACGCTTAGATGTATCTGAATTTGCTACGCCTGTTAAATTTATAGATACGACTTCATCGAAACAAGAAACGACTTTAACGGTTACAACGGTGAATGAACTTTATGATTATTCGGTATTTCAAACGGACGGTTTATTAACGATTGAATTTCGTCCGTTAAGTGATGAAGAGAAAGAAAAGCAAGAAAAATCAAGAGTTAAATACACAGGTAATCGTTTATCGTTAAATTTTCAAGATATTGAAATTCGCAATATCATTTCAATTTTGGCGGAATTTACAGGTCAAAATATGGTGGCGGGTGATGATGTATCAGGCAATATCACTTTAAAACTTGATGATGTGCCTTGGGATGAAGCTCTTGAATTTATCTTAATGACGAAAGAGTTGGGGAAATATCAAACGGGAAATGTTACGTTAATTTCACCGCTTGATAAAATCAAAGATTACAAAGAAAAGCAGCAGAAAATGGAAGAAGTCGTCGAAAAGTCTGACGCACTTGTGACTGAATATCTTAAAATAAATTACGCGAAAGCTGAGAGCTTTAAGAGTTTGCTCAATGGTATGGATACAGGTGCATTTGGTAGTTGTGGCGCAAGCAACGAATCAAATAGTGGCAGTAGTATGAGTGGAAGCCAAAGTGGATTATCGACTGACAATTCTAATGTGCAAACAAGCTCACAATCTTCGTCTTCGATTATGAGCAGAATTTTGCCGACGGCTCAAGGTACTAATAATCCAAATTTGGGTGTCAATCCTGATGAAAACCGCATTCTTTCAATACGCGGTTCAGCTATTGTTGATTCGCGTACCAATACGTTAATTATCAAGGACACTGTAAAAAAAATAGATGATGTAAAAAAACTTATTCATCAATTAGACGTACCTGTTCAACAAGTTATGATTGAATCAAGGATTGTGATTGCTGACGATACGTTTGCGAGAGATTTAGGCGTTAAATTTGGTGCAGGAAAACAAAGCGTATTAGATGGAAATAAAGGTTTTGCGATTGGTGGTAGTGGAACACAGGGTTCACTTTCAAGTACGGACGGTTCAGTTGGCACATTCAAAGATTCATTGGTAGATTTAGGGATTAAAGGCACGCCAACTGGCTCATTAGCGATGACCTTAGTCAAAGGTGCAGATTATGTTTTGAATCTTGAAGTTCAAGCCTTACAAACCGATGGACGCGGTGAAAGCATTTCAAATCCGCGAGTGATGACAATGAATCGTTGTACAGCACATATTCAACAAGGTGTTCAAATACCCTACTCTACTGGCGGAACAGCTACCTCGGCAGGAAATACTCAATTTAGAGATGCTGTATTATCACTAAATGTTACTCCGCAAATTACACCGAGTGGTGCTGTATTAATGAATTTGGTGATTAAAAAAGATAAGGCAAATACTACTATTATCACGAATGGTAATATAGCCATTGATAAACGCGAAATTCAAACATCTGTTTTAGTTGAGGATAGTGAAACGATTGTTTTGGGTGGGGTCTATGAGGATGACAATTCACAGACCAAAAACAAAGTTCCATTTTTTGCAGATTTGCCGTGGATTGGTGATTTATTTAGCAATATATCAAACAAAAATAACAAAAAAGAACTACTAATTTTCGTTACACCTAAGATTATTAAAGATAATCCAGTAGCGCAATAAATTACTTTAAACAAACAAGGGACACATGAAACAATCAGAAAATATTTATTTAGTGGGTTTAATGGGAGCGGGTAAAACCACCATTGGACGACAACTTGCCCGTCTTTTGAAATTGCCTTTTTATGACAGTGATAAAGCGATTGAAGAACGTACTGGTGTAGACATTCCCACAATTTTTGAGTTTGAAGGCGAGGAAGGTTTTCGTAATCGTGAACAAAAAATGTTGGCACAACTTACCGAAATCAACGGCATTATTATGGCAACAGGTGGCGGAGCAATTTTGCGTGAAGAGAATCGCAAATTACTTATGGAAAATGGCTTTGTGGTGTATTTATATTGTGACGTGGATAAATTACTCGAACGCACCCGTCGTGATGTTCAGCGTCCATTACTTAACACTGAAGACCCTCGCAAACGTCTTGAAACTTTATTTGCTCAACGTCAACCGTTATACGAAGCAAGTGCTGATTTAACGGTGGATACAGGTATTATGCAAAGCAAAGATGTCGTGACACACATTTTAGATATTTATCAAGCAATCCAAAATTAAACAACATGAAAACATTAACCGTTGCATTAGGTGAACGCAGCTATCCTATTTATATTGGCGAAAACTTGCTTAATCAAGCGGATTTATTAACGCGCCACATTAAATCGAAACAAGTGGTTATCGTCACGAATGAAACCATCGCACCGCTGTATTTAAAAAATGTGTTGGCACATTTGAGCGCATTTCATGTTGAAAGTGTGATTTTGCTGGACGGTGAACAATTTAAAACGCTAGATTCCGTTAATTTAATTTTCGATAAATTACTCGCCTGTAAATTCAGCCGTAACGCAACATTAGTTGCATTAGGTGGCGGTGTGATTGGTGATATGGGTGGATTTGCGGCGGCGTGTTATCAACGTGGTATCGCATTTATTCAAATTCCTACAACCTTATTGGCGCAAGTCGATTCATCGGTGGGTGGTAAAACTGGCGTAAATCATCCACTCGGCAAAAATATGATTGGCGCGTTTTATCAACCACAAGCCGTAATTATTGATGTTGATGTATTAACTACTTTGGATAATCGTCAATTTGCAGCAGGTTTAGCAGAAATTATTAAATACGGATTGATTCGAGATTTAGATTTTTTTATTTGGTTAGAAGAAAATATCGATACGTTGTTGGCACGAGATAAAACAGCATTAATTTATGCAATTGAGTATTCATGCCGCATGAAAGCAGAAGTTGTTGGCGAAGATGAACACGAAGGGGGCGTGCGTGCAACCTTGAATTTAGGACACACGTTTGGTCACGCAATTGAAACAGGCATGGGTTATGGAATGTATTTACACGGCGAAGCCGTTGCGATTGGAACGTGTTTAGCCGCTGATTTGTCACAACGAAAAAGGTTTTTAAATACGGACGATGTAATGCGAATCGTAAATTTATTTGAACGTGCAAAATTACCCGTGAAATCACCAACAGAATTGAGTTCCGAACAATTTATTGACTTGATGGCGGTTGATAAAAAAAATGTGGACGGTGCAATTCGTGTCATTTTGTTAGAAGCGATTGGCAAAGCAACACTGCCAATGTCTGTTGATAATTTATCTTTAACACAAACATTGCAAAGTTATGGTAGATAATCCGATTTTTTCAACAACATTAAATCAAAGTCCTTCAGATGACGAAGGCTTGGACACTTTGTTGCCGCTGATTACTAAAGAACGGACACAAAAATTCGATTTGTTGCTGCATTTAATTCCAAATTTGAAACAGCATTTAATTGTTTGTGGTGCATCTGGCATTGGTAAAACATTGTTGCTTGATATGCTTTACGACATTGATAATGACGCATGGCAATGTTGTTTTGTGCAAGGCAGCGCAGAATTGAGTTTTGAAACTATCGAAATACAACTGACTAAAACGATGTTGCGAAACAATCATGAGTCGTTGAATCAAGCATTTCATGACTTTCAAGAACAACACAAAAAAATCGTGTTAATTATTGATGACGCGGGGCTTTGTGTTTCTGGTTTGATGACAACGTTAATAGATTATGCCGCCACGCAACCTGCATTGAAGTTAATTTTTTCGCTCACTCCCGAAACTAGAAACAATCACCGCAAAACTGACAAAGCTTTGGAAAATTGCTATTTGCTCGAAATTCCTACGTTAAGCAAGCGACAATGTGCGTATTTTTTACGTCATTTAGCAGCGAAACCTAGAACTTATAGCGCATTGCCGATTGATGAGAAATTACTGGATAAAATTTATCGTGATACACACGGAATTCCTGCTCGAATTATGGCGGACTTCACTAAATTATCACGAGAAAATCAAAATGATTACAGCAAATGGTTAATGGCGTTTGCAGGATTGATGATTTTAACGATTGCTATCAATCAAGGTATTCGATATTTCAAAAAAGAAGCCGTTGAAGACACAGCGATTTTACCTGTTGAAAAAGTCGAATCTATTGAACAACCCGTTGCGCCAAAACCAGATAAAAAATTGCCAACACCCGTTGAATCACAAACCAAATCTGAAGAACAAGACATCATCATTCCTGAGTTTCAGCTAGATATTGAAAAAGGCATCGTCGCTGCTCCTACGCCAGTCACAACCGTTCCTGTTGAAAAAAAACCTGAGCCGACAACAGAAAATGTTGATTCCGAACAAGTTAAATCCGAAAAATCTGAACAAGTTGAATCTGAAAAACCAGCCGAAACAGTACAACCCGAACCTGCCGCAGAACCAGAAATCAAACAACCTGAACCTGAAAAAGCTGCGCCAGTTGTTGAAACTACCACAGAGCCTGTAAAACCAGAAGTTATTACGCCAACAACTATCGTTGAGCCTGTTATTTCATTTCCAAAAGTGGAACCCGCGAAAGGCGTTAAAATTCAAGCCTTACCCGAAAAACAAACGATTATAGCAACGCCAATCGCCGCCCCCGAAGTCAAACCAGTAAAAGAAGTAAAAATAGAACCTGTTAAAAAAATCGATACGGTAAAAAAAATTGAAATTAAACCGATTGAAAAACCCGTTGAAATTAAAAAACCAGAACCTCCAAAAGTTGAACCCGTAAAAAAAATAGAACCTAAATCAACAAAAGAACAGGCTAATGTAGAAAAAATTGTAAGTGTCGCTCCGCCTGTTGCAGGACGTTACACATTGCAGTTAATTACGCTTTCAAGTGAAGTTGCGATTGAAAATTTTAAAAAAAAACATCCTGAACTAAATAAAAATTTCCGCGTTGTAAAATCCATCAGCAATGAAAAAGAACGTTTTGGCTTGATGTACGGCGGTTTTTCAAATGCTACCGAAGCCACAAATGCTCGACAAACTTTGCCTGCTGAATTTGCAAATGCCTTTCCACGAAAACTAAATCCTTAATTTCATAAAACTATGATCACATTGAAAAACGATACGTTCATCAAAGCACTTTTGAAACAACCGACCGATTACACGCCCATTTGGATGATGCGCCAAGCGGGACGTTATTTACCAGAATATCGAAAAGTGCGTGAAGAAGCAGGCAGTTTTATGGCGGTTTGTACAAATCCAGAATTGGCGTGTGAAGTAACATTACAACCCTTAAGACGATTTGATTTTGATGCCGCGATTTTATTTTCGGATATTTTGACAATTCCCGACGCAATGGGTTTGGGACTTTATTTCACTGAAGGCGAAGGTCCAAAATTTAAAAATCCGATTCGTACCGCTGCTGATATTGAAAAATTGCCAATCCCAGATCCTGAAATTGAGTTGCGTTATGTAATGGATGCGGTGTGTTTGATTCGTAAAAATTTGAATGGCAGTGTGCCGTTGATTGGTTTTTCTGGCAGTCCGTGGACATTGGCAACCTATATGATTGAAGGCGGTAGCAGTAAAAACTTCGCAAAAGTCAAAGCGTTAATGTACAACGATCCTGCGTTGATGCACCAATTACTAGATAAATTAGCGCAATCCGTTGCAGCGTATTTGAATGCTCAAATCGCAGCTGGCGCACAAGCCGTGATGCTTTTTGATACTTGGGGTGGAATGTTAAGCGGTGACGATTACAAAGAATTTTCGCTACATTACGCGCAACAAGTTCGTTCATTATTAAAAACAGAAATCGATGGTCAACGTATTCCCACCGTTTTATTTACCAAAGGTGGCGGTTTATGGCTCGAAGAAATGGCAGCGACTGGTTACGACGCACTTGGTTTAGATTGGCAAACGGACATTCATCACGCCCGTGCGCGAGTCGGTGAACACGTTGCGTTGCAAGGAAATTTAGATCCAATGGCGTTGTACGCAAAACCTGAAATCATTACTGAAAAAGTAAAAAGCATTTTGCAAAAATACGGTAATGGTTCGGGTCATGTTTTCAATTTAGGACACGGAATTTTACCTGACATCAATCCTGAACATGTCAAAACGATGGTGGATGCTGTGCATGAACAAAGTCGCATTTATCATCAAGGTTAAATTTTATGATTTTAGCAGGTGATATTGGCGGTACAAAAACGTTATTAGCCATTTTTGATGGTGAAATTTGTGTGGCAAAACATCGTTTTGAAAGTGCAAATCACGCAACATTTCATAACTTGTTGGCAGATTTTTTAGCGTTGATTCCTACGGTAAAAATTGACACGGTTTGTTTAGGTGTTGCGGGTGCGATTGTAAGCGGTGATTGTGAAGCAACCAATTTGCCTTGGAAATTAACCTGCCATGAAATTGCGAAACAATTAAATGCTGAAAAAGTCACGTTACTTAACGATTTAGAAGCTGCCGCGTGGGGCATTTTATCGTTGCCAGAAAATGATTTTATCGCACTGAATCCTAACGCTAAAACGCAAGTTGGAAATTGCGCGGTTTTAGCGGCAGGCACAGGCTTGGGCGAAGCGATTATTTTTTATGACGGTAAAAATCATCATGTGATTGCGAATGAAGGTGGGCATTGTGATTTTGCCCCGACAGACGCGCAACAAATTGCATTACTTTCATTTATGCAAGCACGTTATCCCAACCATGTAAGTTACGAACGGTTAGTTTCTGGCGTGGGAATTGTGGCAATTTATGATTTTTTAAAACAATCGGGCGATTACGCTATTTCCAATGAGTTGGAAGCCCAATTACAAACGACGGACGATTCGGCAGCAATAATTAGTGCAGCGGCAATGGCGAAAAGCGACGAATTATGTGTGGCAACATTGCAATTATTTGCGAAAATTTATGGCTCAGAAGCGGGAAATTTAGCGTTGAAATGCTTGCCTTATGGTGGTGTGTATTTGGCGGGTGGAATAGCCGTGAAATGCTTACCCGCGTTGCAACAAGGCGCGTTTTTGGAAGGATTTTTATCGAAAGGACGTTTTCAAAATACGCTAGAAAAAATCGCGGTAAACGTTTGTATGCAGCCCGAAGTCGGATTATTAGGGGCGTTATATTTTGCTCAGAAATAAAAAAGCCAGCGTTATGCTGGCTTTTTTATGAGATTTTGATAATTACTTCAAAAGTAAAACAATCGCTTGCACAGCAATTCCTTCTTTTCGACCTTCAAAACCGAGTTGTTCTGTAGTGGTTGCTTTTACATTGATACAATCGAAAACAACCCCTAAATCAACTGCGATATTTGCACACATTTCTGTTGTATAAGGCGACATTTTGGGAGCTTGCGCGATAATCGTAATGTCTACATTTCCTACATGATAGCCTTTATTTTTAACCAAATCATACACATGGCGCAATAAAACTCGACTATCCGCCCCTTTGAAATTTGGATCGGTGTCTGGAAAATGCTTTCCAATATCTCCCATCGCTACCGCCCCTAAAAGCGCATCACATAACGCATGCAAAACCACATCGCCATCGGAATGCGCTTCCAATCCGCGTTCATACGGAATTTTCACACCACCTAAAATTACATCGCCGCCTTCTTTAAATCGATGCACATCATAACCTTGCCCAATTCTTATCATTTCTATATTCTCATTTTTTTATTACGAACAACCTCATTTTTAATCTTGATAACATAGTCAAAAAGAGTAAAGTGAAATCCAGCGTCTTATTTTATATATCGGAGTGTCACTATGCGAAATTATCAAAAAAATGGATTGTTGCTTTTAGCTAGCAGCTTACTTTTTACCATTTCCGCGCAACCTGTTTTTGCGGCGACGGTTACGACTACAACAGCAAAACCTATCGTAAGTAAGCTCAAACCTCAAAAACTTACATCGCGGCTAACATTGGCGAATTTGTTGATGAAACATCAAACCAATCGCTTTAATCGTTTGCCAATTTATATGGAGGATGCGATTTTTCCAACAATGGCTGCGCCTGTCGCTGGAGCAACTGACAGTAAAGTCAGTTCTGTAGCAGCTCCAACTGCAACACCTGTCAGTCATTCTGATACTAACATTCAAGTAGCGGGAGTCGATGAAAGTGACATTGTAAAAGTGGGTGACGATGGTTATATTTATCAAATTCACGGTGGCAAAATTCGGATTGTAAAAGCCTTTCCAGTCGTTGAACTCACACAAACTTCTGACATTGAATATCCTACTGATAATAATTTCACCCCATCTGGAATTTACATTGAGAACAATACGTTGGTTGTTTTAGGTTCATCATGGCAAACTTTGGCACAACCTGTTGCGACTAGCAAAATGGCTTATAACTATTGTTGCTGGTGGGGTGGATATTCACAAACTCGCGCTTTAGTTTATGACGTAAGTGATCACGCAAGTCCAAAAAAAATCCTTGATGTAGCAATTGATGGTGATTACTTAGATTCACGTCGCATCGGTGACAACTTGTATTTCGTAACACGCACTTATCCTCGTTACTATATGTACGGTTACACGGATTCCGCCACAATTAAAGCAGCTGATATGTTGCCAAGTATCGTTGAAACAAAAGCCGATAAAATAACTACTCGAACAATGCCAGTGACTGATTTGTCTTATTTTCCTGATTTTGTTGAACCAGATTATGTGGTGGTTGCAGGTTTAAATTTAGCGCAACCTGATAAAGCATTAACAACAAAAGCCTATATGGGCGCAGGCGAATTAGTTTATGCGTCGATGCAAAATTTATATTTATCAGCATCAAAATATAATTTTGGTGGTGCTAGCGATGTCGCCCCTACGCAAAACAATGTCACAACACAAATTTATAAATTTGGTATTGATAAAGGTGCAGTTACATTTGCAGCAGCGGGTGAAGTAGAAGGCACCGCATTAAATCAATTTTCTATGGACGAAAATGGCGATTATTTCCGTATCGCAACAACAACCCAAAATTGGTATAGCGGCTCAAATGAATCTCATAATTCATTGTTTGTGTTAAATAAAGACATGACAACTGTTGGAAAAATTGAAAATTTGGCGAAAGGTGAGCAAATTTATTCAACCCGTTTTATGGGTAATCGCTGTTTTATTGTGACGTTTAAATTAACTGACCCATTATTTGCAATTGATTTATCTAAACCTGAAAATCCTGTTGTGACAGGTGAGTTAAAAATTCCTGGTTACAGTAATTATTTACATCCTTATGATGAAAATCATTTGATTGGCTTTGGTAAAGACGCTGCAATTTACGAAAAGGAACAAGGTGGTGCAGACGAATGGTGGAGCGGTGGTTCAGCGTTTTATCAAGGTTTGAAAATGGCATTGTTTGATATTTCTGATATGGCAAATCCAAAGGAAATGTACAGCATCACAATTGGCGATCGTGGTACGAGTTCACCATTACTTTATAATCACAAAGCCTTATATTGGGACGCTGAAAAACATTTATTTGGCTTTCCTGTTGAAGTTTATGAATTACAAAAAGGTTTTGATAAAGCGCAACCTTGGAATTATGGCATTGGAAAATCGCAGGGGGCGTATATTTACGAAGTGACACCTGAAAATGGTTTTGTAAAAAAAGCTGTTTTATCACAACTTCCCGCCACAAATGTCACCGTGGATTACGGCAACAGCACCAGTTTTCAAGATTATTTCGTCGATAGAATTTTACGAATTGATAACAGTTTATACACGCTGTCGAATAATCAACTGAATGTTTATGATTTAACAAACTTTAGTGTTCAAGCTAAGTTAGCTCTTAAACCTTAAGTAATTTCGAGTGGTTGCGTGTTTTTGTATTAACGTGCAACCACTATTTTAGCAGCGGACATAAGCCAATAATTAAGGTATATTTAAGATTACGTTATGACAATGAACACATTAAGCATTACTTTTTAAAGACCAAATTATGCAAAATTTAACATTAGAAAACCTAGACGTTGAAGGCAATAAAATCATGTCTTCACGTCGTAAATTTTTAACAAATCTTGCTGGCGGTTCGTTGCTTTTTTTGGCTGGAACAAGCGTTGCAAATGCAAGAGTAAAGCATTTTTCGACACGCAAAACAGCGCGAAAACATAGTGGCAAGATTACTCACGTTGCAACGAAATCACATCAAAAATTTAAAAGTGCGATTTCAAATCGTTTAGCAAAAAAACATGGTCACACGCATGAACACCTTGCTGCTCATCATTCACACGATAAGCATCACCATCATTCGCATTCAAAACACAGTCACATTCAACTCGCGTCACATAAGCAATCGCCAACACGCAGTCGAATGTATCGTGACGATGCAATCGTTTTAGATACGCGTGAAGAACGTCAGTATTTTGCACGCAAAATTCCGTCAAAAATGATTTCATTACAAAACTCACATACAGGCGATAAGTTACGGTTAACCTATTTTGAGCGGGGTTTGTATATTGAAGATGCGTTGCAAGAAATTGACTATATTTTGCGTGACTATCACACGGGCGACATTCATCCGATTGACCCAGCGTTACTTGATCAGCTTCACGAATTGAAATTACGTTTAGGCGTAAGTCGTCCGTTTAACATTATTTCGGGTTATCGTTCACCTGAAACAAATGCGAATTTACGTCGTCATAGCGATGGTGTTGCGAAACATAGTTTGCACATGCAAGGACGTGCGGTAGATATTCGTTTGGATGGTTATGGCGCAAGTACCATTCGAGATGCCGCGCTTTCAATGCAACGCGGCGGTGTGGGCTATTATTCTGCATCTAATTTTGTTCATTTGGACACAGGTGACGTAAGAACGTGGGGCGCGTAGTTACAAACGACTTTTGACCAGTTCATAAATTTCTTGGCTGGCAACTTCAGCATTATTCAAAATAGCCGTTAATTCGGCTATTTTTTTGTCTGCGAATTCCCTATCTTTCAAGCTGGCTGCATTGATATAAACATTTAATGCGGCACTTTTTAATGCGGCATAACCTGACATTACAGCAACACCTGCATCACTAATTACTGCAGAATTGCCCTTTTCAGCGGCAATTTGACTCAATCCAATCACTTCAGCACACGCTTTTGCACACGCCAAAGGCACGTCGGTTGCGTCTTTTAAAACAGTTTGAATTGCGGAACTTCGTGCCACTTTTTCGTCGTCCGTTTCTTTTGGCAAGCCGTAAGTTGCCATTAAACGATTAAAAACATTAACATCGGCTTTAATCATCTCAGTTAATGATTCACGCAAGACTTCAGATTTTTCAAGTAACTCCCGCATTTCAGTTTCAACTTCGGCATATTTGGGCTTACCAATCGTCAAATTGCACACCATACTTGTTAATGCCGCTGCTTGTGCGCCCATTAGTGCCGCCGCACTTCCACCACCTGGTGTGGCGGATTTACTGGCTAATGTATCAAGATAGTTTTGTAATGAATTGTCTTTAATTTCAGTCATTTTTAAATTCAGATAAAGTGGAAAAATAGGTCGAATCACAAAACTACGCCGAGTTTTGTTATCATTCAGCGCAACATTATCGCAGAATCACACATTATGACTATTCCAAAAATCGCTATTTTCACAGACGATGCTGGCTGGCACGGCAAACAATTACAACAAGCTTTTAAAAAATTAGGTTATGACAGCGTATTTGTATCTTTAACGCAGTGCTGTTTTAATCTTAAAAGCCCCGAATTGCCCATTTTTATTCCCGAATTTGAAGATGAATTACCAGTCGCGGCATTTGTGCGAGGTGTTCCTGGTGGTTCGTTAGAAGAGGTCATTTTATATTTGGATTTTTTGCATGCTCTGAAAATTATGGGAATTCCCGTTTATAACGATGCGAATGCCATTGAACGTAGCGTTGATAAAGCGATGACCAGTTTTTTATTGCATCACGCTGGGTTAAAAACACCGCCAACGTGGGTTTTGTGTAATAGAGATGCAGCATTGACTTTGGTTAAAAATGAACTGTCTCAAGGGAATTTTATTATCAGCAAACCGCTGTTTGGTTCACAAGGCGAAGGCATTCGACGCATTGAAAAAATGACTGACTTACCTTGGTTGACAAGCAGTCATGGCGTTTATTATTTACAACGTTTTGCGCCTAGTGCTGGCGAAGGTTGTTCAGATTACCGCGTGTTTGTAATCAATAGCAAAGTCGTGGCAACCATGCGCCGACGCGGTAAATCGTGGCTAAATAATGTTGCGAAAGGTGCGAGCTGTGAACGTGTTGAACCGAGTGACGAAATGATTACTTTGGCGATTCAAGCGACAAATTTATTAAAAATGGATTATGCGGGTGTAGATATTCTTGAGGACAACGCGGGAGAATTGAACGTAATTGAGATTAACAGCGTTCCCGCATGGAAAGGCTTGGAAAGTGTGTGTGATGTAACAATTGCAGAATTGCTCGCACAAGATTTAATTAACAGACATCTAAAAACGAAATGAATTCATTAAAATTAGCCAAGTTTTACCGCGAAGCGTGCGAGGTTGAATTACAAGCCTTTAAACCTGGCAATGTAAGCGTTTATTCTGAGGGTCACAACATGACCGTGGACGATTTTCGGCGAAGTTATGAAGTCAGTGCGCCACCACTTTGCGATGTAAATTATTCGTTAGGTGAAAAAATTTTTTACGCCACGAAAGCAACTTATGATGCTGTGGGTTGCAATACGAATTTAGGGATTATTTTGCTGTGTGCGCCCTTGATTTATGCGGTACAACATTATCCAGATTTAACATTGCGGGAAGCATTGGCGGAAGTTTTAAAAAACACCACGATTGACGATGCAAATTGGACGTTTAAAGCAATTTCTTTAGCTTCGCCTGGCGGTTTGGGGGAAGTTGAAAATCAAAATGTAAATCAAAATGCAACTGTAACGCTACAAGCCGCAATGCGTCTATCTTCCGACAAAGATAGAATTGCATTACAGTACGTTAGTGATTATAAAGATATTTTCGATTTAGGCGTTTTCAGTTATACTTACGCTTTCAATCGGTGGGGTGAGCGGAGTTGGGCGGCAGTTGCAGTTTATGCAGATTTGTTAAGCCAATTTCCAGATAGTCATATCGAGAGAAAATTTGGGAGTCGGTACTCTGCAAGGGTAGCAACTATGATGCGAGAACTTAGTGATAAGTTACAAATCGTAAATGACCCTGAACAGGTTAAACCTCTGCTTTATCAGATGGATATTGAGCTTAAATCAAAGGGTTTAAATCCAGGTACTTCAGCTGATTTAACAGTCGCGACAGTGTTAACCGCATTTTTAGAATGTTCTCTCTGTAAGTAGAGACAAACCTCGGAGACATGAGTAATGTCGATAGTAAATTCAGTTTTATCATTTTTTTGTTCAAAGGAGAAAAATAGCATGGCAAAAATCAATAACTTGCGCGTAGGCGAATCATTAGTAGGCGAAGGCAACGAAATCGCTCACATCGACTTAATCATTGGACCACGCGGTTCAGCTGCTGAAACAGCTTTTGCAAACGCTTTAACAAACAACAAAGATGGCTTTTCAACTTTGTTAGCTGTTGTTGCACCAAACTTGATGGTTAAACCAGCAACGATTTTGTTCAACAAAGTAACAATCAAAGGTTCTAAACAAGCTGTTCAAATGTTTGGTCCAGCACAACGTGCAGTTGCTATGGCTATTGCGGATTCTGTTGAAGACGGTACAATCCCAGCTGATGAAGCTGACGATTTATTCGTTTCTGTTGGTGTATTCATTCACTGGCAAGCTGAAGACGATGCAAAAATCGAAGAATTCAACTATAAAGCAACAAAAGAAGCATTAAAACGCGCTATCGACGGTTCACCAACTGCGAAAGAAGTTGTGGCTGCGAAAAAAGAAGCAAAACATCCGTTTGCTGCAAACAGCGTTTAATTCAATTTAAGTCTTTTGACTTAACTCGAATAAACAAAAATACCTCCGCTTGCGGAGGTATTTTTTTGTCTAAAAGTGGGCAAAATCTGTTTTAGTAATCGTGCCTGAATGCAGCGCACTTGCTAACAAAATGTTTTTAATGCCAATCGATTTAAGCTGTTTCACGTCATTCATATTTCGTACGCCACCCGCCGCAACAAAATTTCTTTGCGGATAATCACATTTAAAACGCTTTAATAAATCAATTGCAACACCTTGTGAACTACCTACACGATTTAATGTCATGATAATTACATTTTCTGACCACAAATCGGGCTGCGTAAAAATATTTTTTGATCCTAATTTTTCACCTGTTGCACCGTAATCCAGAGATAAAACAAACTGATTTTTAAAATCATTCAACTCAAATAAATTTTCATCGGTAAAACATTCGCTTCCCAAAACAGGAAAATAATTTGACGGAAAAATTTGTACTTTTTGGTAGCCAGCATCAACCCAAAATGTGATTTTTGGAAAATCATTTAATACGTTTTGAATTAAATTGGCATGAGTCCCCTGCCCTGTAATTGCATCTAAATCCGCAATATAAAATGTATCAAAAACATAAATTTGTAAAAAACCATGTAACACTGAATAAATATCTGTATTCTTTGTAAGTACGCTTTTTATAGGTTGATATTGTTCACGTTGCCCTTGTTTTGCATGGACAACAACCCCATTTTTTAAATCGATAACTGGAATAAGTTTAATTGACTTCACTACATCACAACACAGTAAAAATTATTCAAATTCATAAAAAAATCCATACAAAAGCTATATTATAACTATTTTAACGAATTCTATTTTTTGTCATTAACCTTGAGAATTTAAATTGAAACCCTTTAACGAAGAACTCGCCCAACACATTGCTGTTATGAATTTGGCAAAATGTTGTAACGAATCCGTAGAAACAGCGGCAAAATTATTGATTGCAACCTTTGAAAGTGGCAACAAAGTTTTGTTGTGTGGAAACGGTGGCAGCGCGGCAGATGCTCAACATATCGCGGCAGAATTTGTAGTGCGTTATCAATTAAAACGTCGTGCATTACCTGCGATTGCGTTGACAACTGACACGTCAATTTTGACCGCTCATGCTAACGATTTTGACTTTGACAGCGTGTTTGCACGACAAATTGAAGCGTTAGGAAATGCAGGTGATACGTTAATTGCAATTTCAACGTCAGGAAACAGCAAAAATATCGTCCAAGCTGCACAAATCGCCCGTATAAAAAATTTAAATGTCATTGCGTTGACTGGTGAAAACGGTGGCGTGTTAGCCCAATTTGCGACGAATTTAATCACTGTACCGTCAAATATCACGGCACGCATTCAAGAAACCCATATTTTAATCGGACATTACTGGTGTGGTGTCGTGGAGGAAAGTTTAAATGTTAGCGAATCTGCCTGATTTTTCGACAGCGCGAGTTTTAGTTATTGGCGATGTAATGCTTGATCGTTATTGGTCAGGGCAAGCGTCACGAATTTCACCCGAAGCCCCCGTTCCTGTTGTGAAAGTAAAAACAATTGAAGAACGTGTTGGCGGTGCAGCAAACGTGGCGTTAAACATTGCTAAACTGGGTGGAAAAGTCACGTTAATTGGCGTTATCGGCGATGATTCAGACGGAGATACTTTGCAACAGTTGTTGTGTGCCGAAGGCGTAGAATGTAATTTTATTGTTGAAAAATCGTTACATACGATTTGTAAATTGCGCGTCATGGCACAGCATCAACAATTGATTCGTGTCGATTTTGAAGAAACGCCATTGAATTTTAATCATGCAAATTTAGTCGAATGCTTGCAAAATCATTTAGCCAAAAACGAAGTCGTCGTGTTTTCAGATTACGGCAAAGGTACATTAAAAAATGTTGCTGATTACATTTCGATTGCTAAAAATGCAGGTCTAAAAACGTTGATTGACCCGAAAGGCATGGATTATTCACGTTATCAAAATGCGGATTTAATCACGCCAAATCTAGGGGAATTAAAAGCGGTTGTCGGTGAAGGCGAAATTGAAACGTTAATTGAAAAAGGACGGAAATTATTAGCTGCCCAAAAAATTGAAACTTTATTACTCACTCGTGGCGAAGCTGGCATGAGTTTGATTGATGCCGATTCGACCTATTCATTACCCGCGCAAGCCAAAGATGTTTTTGATGTTACAGGTGCGGGCGATACTGTAATTGCAGTCATGGCGTTGGGTTTAGCTATTGATTTTCCATTGCAATACGCCATGTATTTAGCGAATTTAGCTGCAGGAATTGTAGTAGGTAAAGTCGGAACTTCGACAGTTTCAACGCTTGAATTAACCCGTGAAATGCACACGCATCGGAATACATTTGGCGTAGTTTCAGAAAATGAATTGCTACAAATTATGCAACACGCTAAAGCGCATGGTGAAAAATTAGTGATGACTAATGGCTGTTTTGATTTATTACATATTGGACATATTACTTATTTACAGCAAGCGAAAGCGTTGGGTGATCGCTTGATTGTTGCGGTGAATTCAGATGAATCAGTAAAAATGCTTAAAGGTGATTCCAGACCTATTAATGATTTGCAAGCACGAATGGCAATTTTAGCTGCGTTGGAATGTGTTGATTGGGTAGTAGAATTTAATGAAGAAACGCCCGAACGACTTTATAACTATTTGTTGCCCGACATATTGGTAAAAGGTGGTGATTATAAAGTTGAAGAAGTTGTGGGTGGCGCGGCAGTGATTGCAAATGGTGGAGTGGTAAAAATTTTGTCGTTTGTTGATGGTCACTCGACTAGCAAAATGATTGAACGTGCAAAATTAGGGGAGAATTATGGTAATTCATAATAGCGGTATTTTTTTATATTTACTGATGGCATTTGGTTCGGGTTATGCGATTGGAAATTTACCTAGCATGGGATTTTTAAAAACATGGTTTTTATCCATCATTTTTGTACCCATTGCGTATGAATTGCTGAATCCGAATTCTTTGATGGTAATGACAGTGGTAGGTTTTTCATTTGGACTTTTATTTGCGAAAAGTTTGTCATTTTTTGAATTAATGGATTATTTAAGTCCATTTCGGTTTATACAAAAGTATTCTAAACAACAAGAACCTAAATTTAATCATTCCAATCAACAATTTTCAGCTAGAAACATTGGTAACATCGAGGTGCCAATCGATAATCGTAGACCAGAAGAAGTTTTAGGGTTGAATCTTAATTTTACGCAAGAAGAATTAAAAGCAGCTTATCAACGCGAATCAAATCGCACACATCCTGACAAGTGGATAAATAAACCTGAATCGATGCGGAGGATTATGGAAGCAGAACAAAAACGAATAAATTTAGCTTATAAAAAATTAAAGCGTGATTGATTTAAACTTAAAAGGAAATTTACAACGTACTAGATAATGATCGGGAAAGTAAATTTGTTGGCGATGGACTAGGGATTCGAACCCCAGGAACCTTTCGGTTCGACGGTTTTCAAGACCGTTGCTTTCGACCGCTCAGCCAGTCCACCACAAAACTTACCCGACTTATTATATCCATAATGTCGCTTTTTGCAAGCAAAACGTCAAAGTATCGATGGCTTTAACGTTTTTAGTGATTTTTAACGTTCATTTCAATTGCTGCGATCTAATTTTCGATAACCGATTGCTTCGCTCAAATGTTGAATTTCAATATCGGACGAATTTGCTAAATCTGCAATCGTCCGCGCCAATTTCAAAATTCGGTGATAAGCGCGATTTGATAAGCCAAAACGCTCCATTGCTTGATCCAACAATCGATGACTCGAATCCGATAACTCACACCATTGCTTCACTTCTTTCGCGCTTAATGCTGCATTCGCTTTACCTGCGCGGGCAAGCGCAAGATTTCTTGCCGCAACAACTCGCGCTCGAATCGTTGCACTACTTTCTTCGCCATCAGGTGAGCCTCGCCGCAATACTTCATGAGGAACACGAGGCACTTCAAGGTGCATATCGATTCTATCTAAAAGTGGTCCTGAAATTTTCGCTCGATACCGACCAACTTGTTCCGAACTGCAATGACACCGTCCAGACGCATCACCTAAATAACCACACGGACAAGGATTCATCGCGGCAATCAATTGAAAACGCGCAGGAAAATCTACTTGTCGCGCTGCGCGTGAAATCGTGATATGTCCAGTTTCTAAAGGTTCGCGCAATACTTCCAAAACTTTTCTATCAAATTCTGGTAACTCGTCCAAAAATAACGTGCCGTAATGCGACAACGAAATTTCACCAGGTTTTGGATTGCTACCACCGCCCACCAATGCGGCTGCGGAAGCTGTATGGTGTGGCGCACGATATGGCGGACGTAACCAATTTGCAACATCTAATCCTTGATCGCTAATTGAGGCAATCGCTGCCGTTTCTTGCGCTTGTTCTTCTGTCAACGAAGGTAAAATCGTTGGCATTCTTGAAGCCAACATCGATTTGCCCGTTCCAGGAGGTCCTAGCATCAGCAGATTATGTGCGCCCGCCGCTGCAATTTCAAACGCCCGTTTAACATGATATTGCCCATGAACATCTGAAAAATCCAACTCATGAAAAATTTCTGCTGGTTGTGGATTTTGATAGGTCGTTTGAATCTGTGAACGACCATTCAAATGGGCGCAAACTTCCAACAAATGTGCAGCGGGTAAAATTTCTACGTTTTTAACTAACGCCGCTTCTGCTGTATTTTCTTTGGGTAAAATTAGCTGCCGATTACAATCTCGCGCTCGAATCGCAATCGGTAACACGCCAATAATCGGACGTAATTCACCGCCTAACGATAATTCACCCACGCACTCGTATTGATCCAAATTTTTACTTGAAATCTGTCCGCTTGCCGCCAAAATTCCAAGCGCAATCGCTAAATCAAATCGTCCGCCTTCTTTTGGTAAATCAGCGGGCGCAAGATTCACGGTGATGCGTTGAGCAGGAAAATCGAAACGGCAATTTTGAATTGCGCCACGAACACGGTCTTTACTTTCTTTTACCGCTGTTTCAGGCAAACCAACGATATTTAAGGCTGGCAAACCATTTGCAACATGAACTTCAACCGTAACTAAAGGTGCGTCAATACCAGATCGTCCGCGACTGTAAATGACAGCTAATCCCATTTCAATCTCTTAATTTTCAGAAGGCGCGAGGGATTGTTCTAATGCGATAACACGTTTTTCAAGGGCTTCTAAATTGGCACGCGATTTCGCTAATACCATTTTTTGCACCTCGAATTCTTCACGCGTCACTAATTCCATTTTGCCCAACACGCTTTGCAAAATGGCTCGAAAAGTTTTTTCTAAATCTTCTTTGATTGTATGCAACGCAGGTGGTAAAACACCTGCCAATTTATTTGCCATATCATCAATGGTTTTTGTATCGAACATGATTTTCTCCAAAGTTAAGCCGCTAAACGATGTTCACGGCAGATTTTGTGGGTTTCAATTTGCCAAACTGGCAAACGAGTTTCTGTGCAAATGTAATGATTTTCTTCAACGTTAAAATTCACGCATGAATCGCATGAACCAAAACTTTTCGTGTCACAACTTTGCTGAAGCGTCGATAAAGTCATTCGCAATGCGTCATCTAGCGTGGCGTATTGTTTAGATAAAACGGCTTGCTGCGCTTGATCAAAAATATCGTCATTTGTGTTTTCAAGCAGCAAGTGACCCGATTTCGATAACATTAAATGCGTAACACGCGCATCTTCATCATCAATGTGTTTTTCGATGTAGCCTTTACGTTCTAAAACCTGCAATGTTTGCGATACCGTCCCTTTCGTCAAACCAAAATACTCAGTAACTCCAACGGCGGTATTGCTGTAACTGTTGCACGCGCTTAAATAGTCAAGCACTTGAACGTGAACAGGCTGCAAACCTAAAGCTGCATATTTTTTTCGTTCTTCAGCACGAATTAACGTGCTGATGCGTTCAATCAATTTGAAAGTGGATAAATTCTGCATCGATTACGCAAACGCCTTTTTGAAAAATTCAGGCTGCGCCATTGCTGCGTGATGAATATCAAGATTGTAATAAACGGTTTCAAAATCTTTGTTAGCGCAATCTTCAGCACGGAAAGTTAATGCCGCTTTGCTCGCAATCGTTCCACTCCACCAACCCGATGGGTAAATACATTGTGGAAAGAATAACGTTTGTTGATGTGCAAAACCCGCCGTTTTCATGGCAGCACGCATATCTTTGATTAAATCCAAATGCAATAACGCCGATTCGCTTTGTTGAACCAACATGCCATCTTCCGCTAAACACGCCACACAATCACGATAAAACGCTTCGCCAAATAAACCTTCTGCTACACCAACAGGATCGGTGCTATCCACAATGATTAAATCAACCGAGTTTGGTGCGGCATCTTTTAACCATTTAATGCCATCGATGAATTTCAACTCTGCACGCGAATCACCGTTTGATTCACACAATTCAGGGAAATAAATTTCAGCTAAACGGGTAACTCGTTCGTCGATGTCGATTTGTACGGCTTCCTCAACATTTTTATGTTTTAAAACTTCGCGTAACGTGCCGCAATCACCACCACCGATAATCCAAACACGTTTTGGATTTGGGTGTGAAAACAACGCAGGGTGACTCATCATTTCATGATAAAAAAAGTTATCGCGAGTTGAAACCATCGTACAACCATCAATAATCATCAATTTACCGAACGTTTCCGTATCGTAAATTTCTAAGTGTTGAAAATCCGATTGTTCTTCGTGAAGTTTTTCTTTGATTTTGAGTGAAAACGCTGTGCCAGTTGGCAACATTTGCTCGGTGAACCATTCATTTGAATTCATTATGCTAAAATCCTAAAAAAGTTAAGTGACGCAACTATTATAGTTGGATTCGCCTATTGCTTGCACCTTGAACCTTTGACCATGAACCTAAAATTATGCAAATTCATTTAATTACTGTCGGAACCAAAATGCCTTCGTGGGTACAACAAGGCTATGACGAATACGCGAAACGTTTGCCACGAGAATGTGAATTGATATTAAAAGAAATCCCTGCTGGTAAACGCGGTAAAAATAGTGATGTTGCTCGAATTGTTAAAGATGAAGGCGAGCGAATGCTGGCAGCCATTCCGCCACATAGCCATTTGGTGACATTAGATTTGGGCGGAAAAATGTGGACGACTATGGAACTATCACAAGTAATGGAACGCTGGCAAGGCAATGGACAGCACATTTCATTAGTCGTTGGAGGACCCGAAGGTTTGGCGGATGCAGTGAAACAAAATGCGCGAGAATCATGGTGTTTGTCGAATCTCACCTTCCCACATCCGCTAGTAAGAATTGTAGTCGCTGAACAGCTTTATCGGGCGTGGAGTATTTTACAAAATCACCCGTATCATCGCTAAACGTCTATTCCTCATCGTCAGAATGTCTAAAATGTATCGTTAAACCTTGTAAAAAGTTTCTTAATACTTGGTCGCCACATTTACGATGATGTTTATGCGCTTCGTGTCTAAAAAAAGAACTTAATTCAGGTTTCGATAATTCAAACCCTGCTAATTCAAGCATGTGTAACATATCTTCTTCTTTGAACTCTAACGCAATTCTCAGTTTTCTAAGAATACCATTGTTATTTAATTCACTGGTTTGTTTTACAACCGCGCCGTCTTCTTTTTTGCCACGTTTGTAAGTAATTAAACCGTCTAAAAACAAGGTTAGTAATTTATTATTGAGCGCGACAAAATTATCTTCGTTGTCTTTTTTGAGCAATTTAAGCAAATCTTCGCGTGTGATTTCATAATCACTTAAAGCAAATATATCCATCATCGCCGCATCGTTTAAATTCAAAGCGTAACGCACACGGCGCAATACATCGTTATTTATCATAAGTTTATTATTGGAATTTAATTGTTAAACGTGGATAGTCGCACGTTTCTTGATTTATACAAAATGAAGAATGAATTTAACGTAAAAATCGAAAGCAATCTTCAAATTTCATCATTACGTTTGATGAGCTGTAATTATGGCAAATAAAAAAGGCTGATTTTCATCAGCCTTTAAACCCAACCAAAAACACTATCAAACCAAAAAGTTTTTTCATTTTTAAATCTCCAAGAAGTTGAATAAAAAAAGCACAAACTTCCTTATTTGTGCTTTTGAGTAATCAATTATTCAACGTAAATTCCATAGCCATTACATTGACCACTTGCTGCATCTTTTTCATAATCGATTCTCACTTTTTTTTCCGATATTTTTGCAGCTAATGCAACTGACAACACCCTATTTAATTGCTTATCTCCCAAAAAATAAACACCACCATAAAGACAATTGTTAGCATTTGGTGAAATTCCAACATAAACGTCACTGCCATTTGCTTCAGAACCTGTACCTAAAACAGTTAAACCTCCATGTTGCACTGCATTAGCTGAAGAAAATCCAACAAAAAACACCATCAAACCAAAAACAAATTTTTTCATTTTTAAAATCTCCAAAAAGTTAATTAAATGTTAGACCAGTTGCCCCAACCACAAGCAGGTTTGCTATCAACCGTAACGGGTGCATTGATTCCTGAAATACTGTCAACAAAATCGCCGTGCGTAATATGGTCTACTATCAGCACTTTTGCTATTCCAACGTTCGGTCCTATCGTAGTGTTGAATGCAGTAACGAACGCACCAATAGCCACACCAATAGCGGCAGGTCCAGTCACCGATGTTCCAAGTCCAGCGGTAGTACCAGATACAACCGATTCCGCAAGTGTTAAATTGACTGCATCGGTCACTTTTGCTTTTGAATAATTCAAAATGTCATTCACAATTATTTGCGTGACGTATGATGCTTTGTCATTATTGGTCAACATATAAAAATCAGGTTGCACATGAGCGTAAAAATCGCAATTCATAAACCTTTTTTGAGAAGGTCCCCATGTATCACAGGCATAAGTTGCTGACGTTAAAACGTGTGTATGCGTACATTGAAGTTTCCAATTCCATGTGTCGCAAACTTTTGTTTCTGGTGTCACCACATGCTGATGCGTACAACTACCCACTTTTATTTGCGGTGGTGTCAAAATATCCGTGTAATGCGCGATACTCACTTTTATTTCAGTGGGTTGTTTAACACTCGCTGCTAACTTTGAAAAACTGGTGAGTTTTTGGTTTGCATTCGGAACAAGCGGCACATTGGAAGCCTGTTTTGCCGCTAAAATCGCTGGCATGACTAAATCCAAAATATCGTCATCATTTTGTGCAACAGGTGTTGTGGGCGTAACTGAATAAGCCGACGTTGTAAACAGCAACAAGCCCAGCCCCAGCGTTTTGGTCATTCGATTAAGTTTCATGGTTTGCCTCTCATAAATCATTTTTGAAAACTGACTGCTTGTAATTTTGTTCTTCCATATTGACAACCTTCAACATAAAATCCCACCTTATAGCCTGCAACAAAAGCAGTCATTAGCTCCGCCGTCATAATTTTCAACAATGGATGGTCAGAAGGTATAACAAGTGCGCTTCCATCATCACCACATTTGGAGACAAATGGAGTTTTCACATTTGCATAAACACCTTCAGAACCGTATCCAGTTTCTACTCTCACCAAATCGTAAAATCCTATATGCTCGCCAGCAAAAACAGACGATGAAAGTAAAACCATCAAAGAAAAAGCCAATGTTAAAAATTTAGTTTTCATAAAAAATCCTCGTGTTAAAAAATAAAAGGCAATAAAAAACCCGCGAGTGAAATGCACTTGCGGGTTTTGGTGATTGGATTTAAGAAAATTTAAGGCAGAAAAAACCTTGACAGCAATTAAGCGATTTTCATAATTTTTTGCTTGCTTGCTTGCTTGCTTGCTTGCTTGCTTTAGCCATTATTGTTTCCCTTATAATTTTTGTTGAAGTTGCCGCAAATTATAAGAAATTTAGTAGGTAAGTCTATTTTTTAATTTAATTATTCAATTTGAATTCAAAGGCTGGATTTTTTCGCCAGCCTTCTTTTCGTTTAAATCGGTTGAAATTATTTCAACAAACCTTGCAATAAGCCATTCAATTTGTGAACAAACGCTGCTGGATCGTCTAAATGTCCGCCTTCACTCAAAATCGCTTGATCAAACAAAATTTGGGTTAAATCGGCAAAACGACTGTCATCTTGTTCGGTTTTTAATCGCTGCACGAGTGCGTGGTCAGGATTGATTTCAAAAATCGGTTTTTTACCGCCGCCCATTCCGCCAAGCATTTGCCCGACATCTTTCATCATGCGTTCCATGTGCAAACTCATTCCGTAAACGTCCGCCACCAAACAAGCTGGCGATTCAGTTAAACGATGACTTAATTTCACATCACTGACTTTTTCGCCCAACACCGTTTTAATTTGCGTTAAAACAGATTCAAAATCTTTGTTAACTTCTTCGTGTGCTGCTTTTGTCTCTTCGGTTTCTTCTTCACCCAAATCTAAATCGCCTTTGGCAACTGATTGAATGTGCTTGCCGTCGAATTCGTCCAAATGCGACACCAACCATTCATCGATACGGTCAGAAAGCAATAAAACTTCAATGCCTTTTTTGCGGAAGATTTCTAAATGTGGACTATTTTTCGCCGCCGCAAAACTTTCAGCGGTGACATAATAGATTTTATCTTGCCCTTCTTTCATGCGATTGACGTAATCTTCTAGCGAAACATCTTGTTTGTCGCTGTCATTGTGCGTCGAAGCAAAACGGAACAATTTCGCTACGCGATCTTTATTCGCGCTGTCTTCAATCGGAGCTTCTTTTAAAACCATGCCGAATTGTGACCAAAACGTCGCGTATTTTTCAGGTTCGTCTTTTGCCAAACTTTCCAACATTCCCAACACTTTTTTAACTGCACCTGATTTAATCGTATTGATTTGTTTACCTTGTTGCAGAATTTCGCGCGATACGTTTAATGGCAATGAATTTGAATCGATAATCCCACGAATAAAACGTAAATAACGCGGCATCAATTGTTCAGCATCGTCCATAATGAACACTTTTTTAACGTACAATTTCACGCCATGTTTTGCGTCTTTGTCCCACATATCAAACGGCGCACGGCTTGGAACGTATAACAATAATGTGTATTCGTTTGTGCCTTCGACTTTGCTGTGAACGTGCGTGAGCGGGTCTTGGAAGTCGTGCGCGACGTGTTTGTAAAATTGGCTGTAATCATCGTCAGTGATTTCAGTGCGCGATTTTGTCCACAAAGCGGCTGCGCTGTTAATTGTTTCTTCAATAATTTCTTGCACAACTTTTTCAGCGTCATCTTCTTCACCGTAAGAAGGTGTGGCTTGTTTATCCATCACAATCGGCAACGAAATATGGTCAGAGAATTTACGAACGACTGAACGCAATTTCCAACCGTCTAAAAATTCGTCTTCGCCGTCTTTGAGATGTAACGTAATTTCTGTGCCGCGAGCCGCTTTTTCAACGCCTTCAATCGTGTAATCGCCCTCACCTGCTGATTCCCAACGTGTACCTTCCGTTGAACCCGCTTTGCGTGTGGTCAAAGTTACTTTGTCAGCAACAATAAACGCCGAATAAAAACCAACGCCGAATTGTCCGATTAACTCGCTGTCTTTGGCTTGTTCTCCTGTTAAGGCTTCAAAAAATTGTTTTGTGCCAGATTTGGCAATCGTACCGATGTGTTCTTGAACTTCGGCGCGTGTCATACCGATGCCGTTATCAGAAATTGTCAATGTACGTTTCGCTTCGTCGAAATCAATACGAATTTTTAACTCACTGTCGCCTTCGTACAAACTGTCGTTTGATAAACCTTCAAAACGCAATTTATCTGCTGCATCCGAAGCATTTGAAATCAACTCGCGTAAAAAAATTTCTTTATTGCTATAAAGCGAGTGAATCATCAAATGTAAAAGATGTTTCACTTCTGTTTGAAAGCCAAGGGTTTCTTTTTGTGTCGCGGTGGTCATGATATTTCCTACAAAATTAAAATTAAAAATTAAGTCATCACAAACTTGGGGATGAAGAACTTTTTTTCAAGGCAATTTATTCACAATGCCTTTATTTTGTTTTGCCAGAAATTTTCTAAATCTGTTTGCCAAGTAATAATCCCAACCCAATTATGCCACTACAGAAAACGCTGTTGGCGACAAAAAGTCCGAGCATAAAA
>JBAXMT010000003.1:0-31756 GCA_037134135.1 Methylococcaceae bacterium
CCTGAACAAGTACAAACACCTGTCACAACGGCAATGCCTGAACAAGTACAAACACCTGTCACAACGGCAATGCCTGAACAAGTACAAACACCTGTCACAACGGCAATGCCTGAACAAGTACAAACACCTGTCACAACTACCTCGCAATCAGAAGGCACAGCAGCGGAACAAACTCAAAATGTTCAAACACAAACTGCAGAAAAAATATCAGCAGAAGTTGCTCCACAAGTTCTCATTATCAACCCTGAAACAACAACTGTACAAACACAAACAGCACCGATTTTAACTGTAGATAAACCGAGTGTTGATGCTGCTATTGAACCTCAATTAGCTAACGAAGCATTGCCATCAATAGCAAATCAGTTGATAAGTGATAAACAAAAAATTAGTGGCACCGTTACACCTACAGTTACCAAATCTGAAAATAAAGCCACTGAAGTTAGTACGCCGATTGTTCAAGTAATGACCGATGCGATTGTTGCACCATTGGTAACAGCTCAAGCGACACCTATTCAGGTTGAACCTCAAAAAGTAGCAGTTGAAACAACATCTTCTGACACGACAACGACTGATAAACCAACACTAACATCAGCAAAAACATTGTTAATGGATGCAGTTGCAAGTCGTAATTCTAGTGGTGATACCGCAAATAATGGTGGCAACAATACGCCGTCAAATCCTATCTTACAAAATGATGGTTTGTTAAATTCAGCAACTGACAACAAACAAAATGCAGTCGATTTGAAATCGTTTGCTTCGTTATTAACCGCTGAAAAAACCGATGTAATTGGTGCATCTATAACATCAGCTGCTGATAAGTCAGCTCCACAAGGAGTTTCAACGGCAGTAAATAAATTGATACAAGATACTAAAGTCGATGTTCCCGCGATGACGAAACCTATTTCGCATCCCGAATGGAATCAAGACATGGGTGAACGCATTGTGTGGATGACTAATCGCGGTATTTCGAGTGCTGAAATTAAAATGAATCCGCAAAATATGGGACCGATTACGGTACGAATTGATATGAATCAAGATCAAGCCACAATTGCATTTACCGCGCAGAATAGCGAAGTTCGTACGGCGTTAGAAGCCTCGATTCCTAAATTACGCGAAATGTTGAGTTCTCAACAAGTAACGTTAGCCGAAGTAAATGTTTCACAACAATCGACTTCAAATTCAAATGATTCTGGTCGTTCACAACAACAAACAGCTCAAATGATGGCTGATGCGTCAGCGAATGGTCAGGGAAATCGTCAAGCGAATCAAGAAGTGGACGCACAAGGTAATCCAGTAACTAGCAATAATAATGCGGAAGGAATACTTGTAGATGAATTCGCAAATGGTCAAGTAATTGAAACAAATGGCACAAATGGTTTATTGAGTATTTATGCCTAAAAATGGCACGACATAAATTTTCAGATTCATAGTTGATTACGCTAAGGATTGATTTTCATATATACACAGAATGATTGGCATATTCGGCGGTACTTTCGATCCAATTCATTATGGACATTTACGTTCTGCGCTGGAATTAAAGGAATTATTTGAACTTGAACACGTTCGGCTAATTCCTTGCGCCCAACCCGTTCACCGCGATTTGCCAACAGCCAGTGCGTTGCAACGTTTAGAAATGTTGCAACTCGTCACACAAAATCAAAATGATTTCATTGTTGATGTTCAAGAATTAAAGCGTGAGGGTGGTTCATACACGTTTGATACACTGACGGCATTACGTTCAAATTATCCAGACGTACCGCTACTTTTGTTTGTGGGAAGTGATGCGTTTAATAACTTTACGACGTGGTTTCGGTGGCAAGAATTATTTGATTTGGCACACGTCGTCGTCATTACACGTCCGAATGCAGCTTTAAATTCGCTGAACGAATTTTTCAAAATGCGCTTAACAAATGACAAACAAATTTTGAAAAATCATCTTGCTGGTCATTTATTTTTTCAACAAATCACGCAATTAGAAATTTCTGCGACAGCAATTCGCGGTATGATTGCAACACGAAAAAATCCGCGCTTTTTATTACCCGACGCGATCATCGATTATATTTATCAACATCAGCTTTATTTTTAGGAACACAATGCAAACAGAAGCACTTTTAGCCTTAGTTGAAGGCGAATTAAACGAACGCAAAGCAATCAACATGACGGTTTTAGACGTGCGGGGCAAAACCAGTTTTACCGATTACATGATTGTTGTCACAGGCACATCGAATCGCCATTTAAAAGCGTTGTGCGATTACGTTGAAATGAAAGTCAAAGCAAGTGGTGTGATGCCACTCGGCATGGAAGGCGACATAACTTCAGATTGGGTGTTACTTGATTTAGGCGATGTAATTGTTCACGCGATGACACAACAAACGCGAGATCTTTATCAGTTGGAAAGATTGTGGACAGTCGGCGATCCGATTGTTCAAGAAGCGTAAAAACGACAAGGGCAGATTTTGAATCTGCCCTTTTTTATGATTTTTAGTGGTAACGAACTTCTGCTTTACCTTCACCAGCAATAATCTCACCCATCACAAACGCGGTTTCACCTAATTCAGCCAACAGATTCAATGTGGCAGCTTCATCTTCCGCAGCAACACAAATTACCATGCCCACGCCACAATTGAATGTAATTAACATATCAGCTTGTGACACATTGCCGTTGCTTTGTAACCAATCGAAAATTGCGGGGAATTGCCACGAATTTAAAATCACAAGCGCATTCAAATTATCAGGAATAACGCGCGGTAAATTTTCAGTCAAACCACCACCCGTAATATGCGCTAAAGCGTGAACAGGAATTTTTTTAATTAACGCAAGTAACGATTTAACATAAATGCGCGTTGGAGCTAACAACGTTTCGCCTAACGTTTTACCATCGAATGGTTCGTCTAATGAGGCTTGATTACGTTCGATGATTTTACGAATCAGCGAATAACCGTTTGAATGTGCGCCCGAAGAAGCCAAACCAATCAATTTATCGCCTGCGCTGACTTTGCTACCATCGAGCATTTCAGATTTTTCAACAATACCGACACAAAAACCCGCTAAATCATAATCACCATCTGCGTACATATTCGGCATTTCAGCAGTTTCACCACCGACTAACGCTGCTCCAGCTAATTCACACCCTTTTCCAATACCTTCAATGACAGAAGCAGCGGTATTTACGTCTAATTTTCCCGTCGCAAAATAGTCTAAGAAAAACAGCGGTTCTGCGCCTTGCACAATAATATCGTTGACACACATCGCAACCAAATCAATGCCAACGGTGTTGTGAATGCCTGAATCAATCGCCAATCTCAATTTTGTGCCAACGCCGTCTGTACCCGAAACTAAAACAGGATTTTTGTAACGGTCGAGTGGTAATTCAAATAACGAACCAAAACCGCCTAATCCCGCCATTACACCAGGAATGCGAGTTCTTGCCGCAATTGGTTTGATACGCTCAACCAGTGCATTCCCTGCCGCAATATCTACGCCCGCATCTTTGTAATTTAAACCGCTTTTGTTCTTTTCATTCACAATGTTTTTCTCTCACTATTTGAAATTTTAAATTAGGCTTTGCCGCCATGTAAACGAATCAACAATGCAGCTTCGTCATAACTTAAATCAGATTGTTTCATCAACTCTTCGACACTCGCGCCATCACGAATTTTGCGAATATCGACGTTATACGGACTATTTACAAAATCACCTTGTTGAATTTCATTCTGTAAGTCACTCATTTTTTCGACAATACTTGCTAATTGCTGCTTTAAATCGTGTAATTCTTCATGTGAAGTTGCAGTATTTTCGTTCACCGTTAATGCCGCTGAACACAGTCCGTAAATATCATTTTTGTTGCCATCTACAATGTCGGTCAAATTCGCACAGTCACGTTTTAATTGTGAAACCAAGCGACTCAACCAAAGTAACGCAAACAGCATCGCGATTAAAATAATCGCCGTAATACTAAAGCCGATTAACACTAGGTCATTAGACGCGTTCGTCAATGTGTTGGCTAGGGGCGGATTCATCTAGTTTTTCCTCTTGTTCTTCTAATTTTGGATTATTTCGATGTGGCTTGTCAGGCGTGCGGTATTCATCTTTATGAATTTTTTTTTCTTTAAAAACACGAAAAGTAGGTGTGACAGCTTGAATTTCTAACATGATTTTCTCCGATTTGCGCCCCACGTATTTTATTCGTGGTACGACAGGTTTTTTTAGATGGGAAGTTTAAAAACGTCCTTTTTCATCAGTATTATCGGCAATGGAATGATATTTTCCATTGTTGTAATAATGTCGCACCAATCGTGCCGTTGAATACAAAATATAAAGGCGGGTGAGTTAACTCATAAGTTAACATCCCCGCCTTCGATGGTCACGCCAGTAAGAATTGCGTTCATTGCGCTAAATCCAACAATACTTAAAATATCCATACGCTATGCCCTTTTTGCGTGATTAACACAGCGACCATAACGGTGAATGTGTTAAGCGTTAATCATTATCTATCCAACCACTAAGTCGAGAGCGTAATCGAAGTACCGCTTGAGAACTAATTTGACTGACACGAGATTCAGTAAGATTCAAAATTTGACCAATTTCGCGTAAATTTAATTCTTCATCGTAATACAAAGAAATAATCAATCGTTCGCGTTCAGGCAAGCTCGCAATTGCAGCACTCAAGGCTTTTTGGAAGCCATCACGAGTGACGGTATCTAACGGTGCTTCTGATACCCCCGAAGACTCCTCGAGGTAATTATCACCAGTTTGCGCTAATTCTTCAATACTGAATACCCGACAATTACTCGAATCACGCAAAATTCGGTAGTATTCGTCCATGCTAATACCTAAGTATTCAGCAACATCACTATCTACAGCAGCACACCCCGTTTGATTTTCTAAAATCCGAATGGCATCACTAATAACCCGAGATTTTTTATATACCGAACGTGGCACCCAATCACAACGACGCACTTCATCTAACATAGAACCACGAATCCGAATACCTGCATAAGTATCAAAACTCGCGCCTTTACTAGCATCGTAATTTTTCATGGATTCCAACAAGCCCAACATTCCCGCTTGAATTAAATCATCCACTTGTACTGAATCAGGTAATTTGCTTAATAAATGGTAAGCAATACGCTTAACTAATGGCGCGTGTAGCATGATTTGCGCGTCGATATTGCCGATTTGAACCGAACTGTACATAGCTACGGCACTCATGCAACCTCCTGTTTGAAATTATGGAATATACGCGTATTCGCGTCTTGTAAAATATGAGTGTATTCATCAAGTGTTACGCCCAAATAAGTAGCAACATCATTGTTAGATGCTCGCCCCGTTTGTTTTTTTACGGCTTGAACCGCATGGCGAATAACATTTAATTTTTGTTGAATCAGCTCTAACGAAATATCGGAATCTAGTCGCACAGAATTAGATAACTTTGGCGAATAAAGTGTTTGTGCGTTCATGCGGCATCCTTTTGTGCATATTTAACCATGCGCTCAATGAAGAATTCGATATAACCACCCGCTTGTGTTTTAAGTGGCCAACTGTTTATTTTTACAGCAATCGCTTTCATTGCTTGAGCGGATTTACTGCGTGGAAAACCTAAAATGACAGGTGTTTGTTTTTGTACAGATTGACGTAAATACTCATCAAAAGGCACCGCACCAACAAATTGCAATTTCACATCCAAATAATTGTCTGTGACTTTATTCAGTTTTTGAAATAACGCTTTGCCTTGCTGTACCGTTTGCACCATGTTCGTAATAATCTGAAAACTGTTGCAGCCATAATCGCGATTCAACAATTTGATAAACGCATACGCATCAGTTAATGATGTTGGTTCGTCACAAATCACAATAATAATTTCCTGACACGCCCGAGAAAAATTCACCACACTCGATGAAATCCCCGCCGCTGTATCAACAATTAGTACGTCAATTTGTTGGTCGATTTCACTAAACGCACGAATAACAGCCGCTTGTTCAATGGTTGAAAGCTCAGTCATTTTTTGAATACCCGACGCACCTGGAATCAGCTTTAATCCAGACGGTGCAGTGACCATGATTTCATCGAGCGTTTTTTCGCCCGTCAAAACGTGTGATAAATTGTATTTGGGATAAACACCCAACAAAATATCCACATTCGCCAAGCCCATATCAGCATCCATCAATACAACGCGCTGTCCCATTTGGACTAAGGAAATGCCGACATTCACTGCAATGTTCGTTTTACCCACACCGCCTTTGCCACTCGCAACAGCGATTACACGCACAGGTTTATTTTTGTTCATCTTACGAATGCCAGCCGCTTGATCTAATTGTTTAAGCATATCCTTGAGCCACCCACGCTTCGTTGTTTTCTTCGTAATCGTCGTCTTCAACATCCAATTCCGTTACGCATTGAGCAACTAATTCTCTTGCACTCGGATGACGCATATCTTCGGGAACTTGCTGACCGTTGGTAATAAAAGATAAAGGTAAATTATGTTCAATAAGTGATGACAAGGCTGAACCAATCGTTGCCGCTTCATCAAGTTTTGTCAAAATAACAGCTTGTGGTTTGAATGTATCAAACGCATCAATAATTTCGTTCATCGCTTTATATTCGGTCGCTGCCGATATAACAAGATATGATTTCACCGTTAAATCGTTTTCTTTAAGTGTATTGATTTGCTCAATCAATTTCATATCGCGTTGGCTCATGCCAGCGGTATCAATCAAAATGAGTTTTTTGTCAGAAAAACTGTGAATTAACTGTCTTAACTCCGCCGCACTTGATGCAATTCGTACAGGCATATTCAAAATACGTCCGTAAGTATTTAATTGTTCATGTGCGGCAATTCGATAATTGTCTGTCGTAATTAATGCGACTTGATTTGCGCCATGTTTCAATGAAAATTGAGCAGCAAGTTTCGCAACACTGGTTGTTTTTCCTACGCCAGTTGGTCCAACTAATGCCACAACACCACCTGTTTCGAGTAAATCGTCTGTTGTTAATGGCAAAACTTTAGCAAGTAATTCTTGAGCTTGCGTGAAGACAAAATCGAAATTGGTGTGATTAGCGAAACGATTGGCGATTTTAATGCTCAATTTTTTCGACACACTCATTCGTGCTAATTTTTGTAATAACTCGCTGCGAATCGGTGTGGAATTTGGATTCAGAGAATGATGTGCGAAATTGATGCTCGATAATTTACTGTCCATCGTGTTGCGTAACGACTTTAATTCTTTCGTTACTTGCAGCAATAGTTTTTCCGAAGGATTTTCTTTTTCTTCGACGACAGGTGCGGCTGCTTGTACAGTAGGTTCTGGAATTTCGTTAATGATTGTTGGTTCAATACGCGCTGATGTTTCACGTTTTGGTGCGGCATAAGTTTCTTGTACCGCTTCGTTTAAAAATTCATCGAACTCGTCTTCATAATCACTACTGCTAAAATGTTGGCGTAATTCATGGGCTTCATGATGAACTTCAGATTGTGTATTTCTTGCTTGCGGCATAATGGCTTCACGCGATTGCATCGGTTCACGATACATTTCACGCGGTGCAGGAATTTGCTCACGTCGCGGCTCATCACGATACATTGATTCACGTTGCGCCATTGGTTCATCACGATAAATCGGTTCACGTTGTGGCACAGGGTCGTCACGATACATCGATTCACGTTGTGGCATTTGCTCACGATAAATCGGTTCACGTTGATGTGTCGGTTGCGGCTGTGGTTTTGCTTTCTTTGGCACTTTAATCATAATCGACGGTGGCGAATATGGTGCTTCAGGTGCGGTTTGTTTGCGAGCAGGTTCTTTATTGAAATTGTGTTTTACTGCATCTGGATTACCGCGTAATTGAACTTTTTCTGCGTAACCCACATATTGATCAATTCCTCGTTTAGCGGTGCTGCTACTGAAAACCTGATCTTCTTGTTTACGAGGACTGCTAATGACGTGCAAATTATTTCTTTCTGTGTGAAAGTCTGGCAAATCAACGCGTTTAGCGCGTTGAGATGACGAAGACGGTTTGAAATAATCGGGTTGTTGATCGTCGCCATGCGAGGTGCTTTTTGAGCGAACCGTTTGTTCATCAAAATCACGCGCCGCCACAATCTCAACACCACCGTCAACAGCACGATTGGACATGATAACCGCATCTGCGCCTAATTCCTCGCGTACCATTTGCATGGCTTGTCGTATATTTTCTGCAAAAAAGCGTTTAATTTTCATTAGAAGTCCTTAGTTTCCCTTAAATCAGTTAGTGCGTCGTCCGACATTTGCAATGACTTTCACCTGCCGATCGGCGGGGATTTCGTTGTATGCCAAAACATGTAAATTTGGAATTGAATGGCGAACGAAGCGTGATAACCAAGGACGAATATAAGAAGACACCAATAAAATTGGTAATAATCCATCTATTTCCATTTGCTGCGTATTCTCTTGCAATGAATCGTGCATTTGATCCGCAAGCCCTGGTTCAACGCCTGTACCGTTTTCGCTCGCCGTTTGTAAAGACTTTTGCAATATCTGTTCCAACTCACTATCTAAGGTAATAACTGTTAATTCATCGGCAGAGCCAGTAATTTCATGAATAATTAAACGACCCAGCGCAGTTCGCACCGCAGAGGTCAAAATGTCGGTATCTTGACTTTTTGAACCGTACTCCGCCAATGTTTCGGCAATGGTACGCATATCGCGAATTGGCACTTGTTCGATTAATAAATTCTGTAACACTTTCGCTACAACACCCAACGTCAATGTTTTTGGCACTAAATCTTCCACTAATTTCGGGGCAGTTTTCGCCAAATTATCAAGCATTCGTTGTGTTTCTTCGTAGCCCAATAATTCATGTGCGTGCGCTTGCAACAAATGACTTAAATGTGTCGCCACAACCGTTCCTGCATCTACCACGGTATAACCCATTGTTTGCGCGTAATCTTTTTGATTCGGTTCAATCCACACAGCATCTAAACCAAATGCTGGATCTTTACAGGCTTTACCAACCAATTCACCAAACACGCGACCAGGATTAATCGCCATTTCCATTTCAGGAACAATTTCCGCTTCACCCACCGTCACGCCCATCAATGAAATACGATACGTTGTTGGACTTAAATCTAAGTTATCTCGAATGTGAACCGATGGAATTAAGAAACCAAGTTCTTGCGACAATTTTTTCCGCACGCCTTTAATACGAACCATCAATTGACCACCTTGGTTTTTATCCACCAAAGGAATCAAACGATAACCCACTTCTAATCCGATAATATCGACGGGCATGACATCTTCCCAACTCAAGTCACGATTTTCAGTGGGCGCGTGGTTTGTTTCTGGTTTTTTCGTCGTCAATGCGTCAAGTGCGACTTGTTTACGGCGTTTATCAATGAAGTACGCAGAACCACCTAATGCCGACGACAATAATAAAAACACCAAATTTGGCATTCCTGGAATCAAGCCTAACGCGCCAATCACACCACCCGTAATCATTAAGGCTTTAGGGTTTTCAAATAATTGTGCGCTGACTTGTTGACCGATATTTTGTGTGCCTGCGCCTACTTTCGTGACAACTAACGCTGAAGCTGTTGACAATAATAATGACGGAATTTGTGCCACTAAACCGTCACCGATAGTTAATAACACATATTTTTCGCCCGCATCTGCAAAACTCAAATCGTGTTGCAACATCCCGATGCACAAACCACCAATCATGTTCACGAACAAAATGATAATCCCCGCAATCGCATCGCCGCGCACGAATTTACTCGCACCGTCCATCGAACCGTAAAAGTCTGCTTCCATGGCAACTTCGGCACGACGCGCACGCGCTTCATCTTGAGTAATTAAACCCGCGTTTAAATCAGCATCGACTGCCATTTGTTTACCAGGCATCGCGTCCAATGTGAAACGCGCACCTACTTCGGCAACGCGTCCCGCGCCTTTCGTGACCACCATAAAATTGATAATCACCAAAATTGTAAACACCACTAAACCGACAGCAAAGTTCCCACCGATAACAAATGCACCGAAGGCTTCAATTACCTTTCCAGCGGCATCGCCACCGTTGTGACCTTCTAATAAAACCACACGAGTTGATGCAACGTTTAATGCTAATCGTAATAAAGTCGCTAACAAAATCACCGTTGGAAACGAACCAAAATCTAACGGTTTCAACGTGTAAACAACGACTAATAAAATAATCAGCGAAAACGAAATGTTAAAAGTAAAGAAAATATCGAGTAAAAATGCGGGAAGCGGCAACATTATCATCGACAAAATGACGACAATAACAAATGGCGCACCTAGTTCGGCTTTGCCGAGCAATGCTGTAACAGCTTTTAATTTAGTTAAATCCATGACGCGGTTATTCCTGTTTAAATTCAGACGGCACTTTAATATCTTTTGGTGCAGCAGGTTTCGTGCCGTGTGTTTTAGCCGCTTCTTTTAATTGGAAAATGTACGCCAATACTTGAGCAACGGCTAAATATAAACCTTGTGGAATTTCGTTATCTAATTCAGTTGAATAATATAAAGCACGCGCTAATGGTGGTGCTGCAACGAGTGGTACATTAGCTTCAATCGCAAGATTACGAATGTGTGCTGCGATTAAATCGACACCTTTTGCAACTAATATCGGTGCATTGCCAGAACCTTCGTCATATTTCAGCGCAATCGCATAATGGCTAGGGTTGGTAATAATGACATCGGCATTCGGCACTTCTTTCATCATTCGATTTTGTGCCATTTCCATTTGAGTACGACGAATTCGTCCTTTGATTTCAGGACTACCTTCCGCTTCTTTATGTTCGTCTTTGATTTCTTGCATCGACATTTTTAAGTCGGTGCTGTGCTTGTGTAATTGATAAGGCACATCAATCGCTGCGACTAAAATCAACGCGCCACTTAAAATTAAAAAGCTATGAGCAATCAGTTTAACTGCGTGAATAACCGCCTGCTCCATTGGTTCAGAACTTAAACCTAATAATTCAGCAAAAATCGAATTGAATAATAACCAGCCGACAAGACCGACGAGCGCAATTTTGAGAGAGGCTTTAAGTAACTCGACTAAGCCGTTGACAGAAAATAATTTAGGCAAACCCTTAATTGGATCGAGCTTGTCGAATTTTGGGGTGATAGTATCCATATTGAAAATCCAACCTCCTAAGGCAATAGGCGCAATAATAGCCGTGACAGTTAAAATGACCATCAATGGCACAATAAGTAATAAACCATCGTGCATTGCTTGCTTAAAAAATACGATAGTTGTCAGTGGTTCAAAAATAGTTTCGCGGGACACATGGAAATTTCTTTGCATCAGCTCAATTAGCCCCTGCCCTACTTGTCCGCCCTGTGAAATCAGCAACCATGCGCTGATAATTAACATCACAAATGTGTTCAGTTCACGCGACCGTGCAATTTGACCTTTCTTTTTTGCGTCGTCTAAGCGTTTCTGGGTGGGTTCTTCGCTTTTTTCTTGTCCTGAATCTTCAGCCATTTTTTTAAGTTAATCGCAGTAATTGTTTAATTAAATCATAACCATCGTTCAATATATCGGGGATCAACGTCAACATATCGGGCAATGTTAACCAAATGAGCAAAATTCCCAACATCAATGTAATCGGAAAACCAACGGAGAAAATTTGTAATTGTGGCGCGGATTTCGATGCCACACCAAAAATCACGTTCACCAATAATAAGCTGATAACGACAGGCATCGAAAGCAATAAACCGTCTGAAAATATCCGCCCACCCCACAAAATAATCGACCACGCATCATTTGTATTGAGCGATTCACCAATCGGCAACGACGTAAAACTATCAACTAATAATTGAATCAGAAGCAAATGCCCGTCCAAACTCAAAAATAACAACGTTGTGCTAATCATGTAGATTTGCGAAATGACAGGAATTTGTTGACCGTTCAGTGGATCGACCATCGACGCGAAACCCAAGCCCATGCCATACGCTACGCCCTGCCCTGCAAAAATCACAGCCGCAAAAACCATTTGTAGAATAAACCCAGTCGTGATGCCTATCACCACTTGTTGCACGCCAATCATTATGCCTTTGTAACTCATCATTTCAACTTGCGGCAATGGCGGCAATAACGGAATAACAATAACGGCAATAACACCTGTAAGAATAACGCGAACTTGCGCGGGAACAGCTCGCACACTAAACACGGGCATCGATACAAACATCGCACTGATTCGCATCAGTGGAAAAGTGAGCATCGCCATTGTATTGAGTAATTGTGCTTCGGTGAAGTTCATCTGAATCAACCGATTAGGAGAGGGATTTCCTTGATTAAATCACGAAAATAATCGAGAAAAAGTTGTAACATCGCGGGACCCACTAAGAGTAAAACTGCGCCTATCACCACGACCTTTGGCACAAATGTTAAGGTTGATTCGTTGATTTGTGTCGCGGCTTGAAACATCGCAATGATTAAACCAACGACAAGCGTTGGTAACAATAATGGAATCGTGAGTTTGACTGCCACGACCATCGCATTTTGCGCGACAGTATAAATAATTTCGGGTGTCATAAGTTCGACGCTCCGTTAAGTGCCAACAAAAAAGCTCGCTGCGAGCATTTCCATAATAAGCGACCAGCCATCCGCAAGAACAAATAGCATAATTTTAAACGGTAACGAAATAATCATCGGCGACAACATCATCATACCCATCGACATCAACACACTAGCAACCACTAAATCGATAATCAAAAACGGTAAAAAAATCAGAAAACCAATTTGAAATGCCGTTTTAATTTCGCTAGTCACATAAGCGGGTAACAGTAATGAAAATGGAATTTCGTCTGCATTCGTTAATTCCGCTTTACCTGAAATTCGTACAAAAAGTTCTAAATCGCTTTCGCGGGTTTGTTTGGTCATGAATTGGCGAAACGGAATTGACGCTTTTTCAATCGCTTGCATCGCATCGATTTTTTCTTCCATGTACGGTTGCACCGCTTCAACATTCACTTTGTCGATAACAGGCATCATAATAAAAATGGTCAAAAACAACGATAATCCAAGCAAAACCTGATTACTTGGAACCTGTCCCGTGCCAAGAGCTTGGCGCAACAAGCTAAACACAATCATAATTCGCGTGAACGAAGTCATTGTCAGCAACATCGCGGGTAACAACGTCATCATCGTCATCAACGCCAAAATCTGCAATGTGACGCTGTAAGTTTGACCGCCTTTCGGATTCGATGTGACAGTCAACGCTTCAATTCCAGATGGCAATGCGAACGCTACACCACTCAAACCAAGTGCTGCGAGCGTTAGCAAAATGAAAATCATGGTACGTTTACGCATCGACTTTTCCTTTCATGACTTGTTTTAATTTGTACGCGAAACTATTTTCGGACGGCTCAAACGTAATTTTATTCAAACAATCTTCGCCTTCTAAAACGTGTAACATTTCAATGCGGCTGGGCGTTACGCCGAGAATTAACTGCTTTTTTCCTGCTTGAACCAACACTAATTTTTCACGCATCCCCAACGATAAACCACCGACAATTTGTAAGCGATCACCGCCGATTTGAGTTGCTGATTGAAGTTGCCGAATTGCCCAAACGCAAATCGCAAAAATCACTAAAACAATCAGCAACCCAAACGCCCAACTCGCGAAATCAGTGCTAGAAATAATTTCGTTTTGTCGCATTATGCCAAGCGTTTGACGCGCTCTGACGGACTAATCACGTCGGTTAAACGAATGCCAAATTTATCGTTAATTACAACAACTTCACCATGGGCAATCAACATTCCATTAACTAAAACGTCTAAGGGTTCACCCGCAAAACGTTCTAATTCCACGACAGAACCTTGATTAAGTTGTAATAAATTCCGAATACTAATGTTTGTTCGTCCAATTTCCATCGAAATGACGACGGGAACATCTAAAATAACATCTAAATTAACTTCTTCATTAACCGCTTCTTGCTCGCCTTCGTAATCGTCAAATTCTTTGAATGCAACGGTTTCTGTATCTTCGTTCATTTCGCTCATGTTAACTCTCGCTCAATATAATTTTAATTAGTAATGCGGTCAGTAATTTGAACCGCGTAATTGCCATCAGAAATCCCAACTTTTCCTGTAAATATAGGAACATGTGCGGCATTCAATGACACAAGATCAGGTAAATCAATCGGAATCACATCGCCTTTTTTAAGTTGTAGCACGCTGCGAATCGACATATTTTTTTCAACTAAAATGCTGTTAATTGGCATTTCAACGCGCATCACTTCGCGATAAAGTGAGTCATACCAATTTTCATCAACATCGTCTTGACTGGTATTGATAACATCGAGCAAGTCTCGAATAGGTTCAAGCATTGCGTAAGGTAACGCGATATGAATATCACCGCCGCCGCCTTCCAAATCAACGTGAAAAGTAGATACCACAATCAATTCTGTCGGTTCAATAATGTTTGCGAAACGAGGATTGATTTCAGAACTTAAATACTCAAAATCTAATCCCAAAACGGGTTTCCATGATTCTTTTAAGTCTTTAAAAATCAATTCGACAAAAATCATCACAATTCGCATTTCTGTATTGGTAAATTCTTTACCTTCTGAGGGGGCATTTTCAAAAAATCCGCCGCCACCAAAGAAATTATCTACCGCCGTAAAAATTAAACTCGGCTCCATGATAATCAAGGCTTTACCACGCAAAGGATTTACACGAATTACCGTTAAACTGGTAGGAACGAGCAAGCCTTGGGTAAATTCCGAAAACTTTTTAATTTGAATACCTGAAATATAAATTTCAGCCGAACGGCGAATAAACTGAAAAACAGAAACGCGTAATAATCGTGCAAAACGTTCATTAATCATTTCCAGCGTTGGCATTCGACCACGAACAATTCGTTCCTGATGCGCTAAATCATACGATTTAACGATGCCACGCTCTTTCATTTCCTCGGCAACTTCTTCGGAATAGACGCTCGATTCTTCATCGTCAGCACCGCCACCCGAATCAAAGTCTTCATCACCACCGCCACCCATGCCATTCAATAAGGCATCAATTTCTGCTTGTGAAAGTAAGTCGCTCATAATTCTGTGTTATTGCATAATAAATGAAGTGAAATAAACTTCTTTGATTTCTGATTCTGGCGACATTTTTTCAAGCATCGCAGTCACGTCATCAAAAATTGCATTTCGCAAAGCGACTTTGCCTTCATGCGTTTTTAAACCGTCAGTATTTTGTCCGCTGATAAGCATCAGCAAATTGCTCATCATCATGGGTTCATTTTTCTTTAAAACAGCAATTGTCGCTGCATCATCTGCTGCAATCGACAATGTAATTTTCACTAAACGCACTGAGGAGTTTTGTGGGAAATTAACCACTAATGGTTTTGAAAGTTCGTTATAAACTGTAGTTATAACAGGCGGTGGTGGTTCAGCACATGCTATTTCAACTGCTTTTTCTGCTTGCATCTTCATGTAATAGAACATTCCACCTGCACCAGCCGATAACGAAAGAATGATAGCAAGTACCAAAATAATTAAGGGTTTTTTAGATGGCTTTTCAGCCGCTTCGTCTTGTTCCATTTGAGCCATATCGACAACCTATACGTTTGTTCATTTAACGAAAACACCAGAAAATATGCTGGCAATTATACCTATAAACCAATAACGACAAGCGACGTTATTGTTGTTGCATTTTATTTGCAGTAATTGTGCCAAATAATATATTGACACGGTTTTTTTTAGTTCTATTTATTTGCAAGCAACATCAATTCCATAAACCGTGGCATAATAACGTCATTGTAATTTTGTCTATTTCTCTATGAAAATCCATGATGACGCGCTGCGGGAATTAGCTCTCGCAGTCATTCAAGTTGAAGCGCAAGCCGTTGCTCATTTAGCTTCCCGCATTGATGCCAATTTTGTGGCAGCGTGTAAATTACTATTTGCCTGCAAAGGTCGAATTGTTGTCACAGGTGTTGGAAAGTCGGGACATATTGGTGGAAAAATCGCTGCGACGTTAGCAAGTACGGGAACGCCTGCTTTTTTCGTTCATTCGGGTGAAGCAAGTCACGGTGATTTGGGTATGATTACCGCGCAAGACGTGATTTTGGCTTTATCAAATTCAGGTGAAACAACAGAGATTTTAGCGATTTTGCCATTAATAAAGCGGCTTAACATTTCACTAATTGCATTAACGGGAAATCCAGAATCGACACTTGCGAAATTCGCCACAATTCATTTGGACGTTTCGGTTAAACAAGAAGCCTGTCCGCTCGGTTTAGCCCCAACTTCCAGCACAACTGCTGCTCTAGTTATGGGTGATGCGTTGGCGGTTTCGTTATTGGAAGCGCGTGGTTTTACACGAGATGATTTTGCTTTTTCGCACCCTGGTGGACAATTAGGACGGCGTTTATTATTGCGAGTTAGCGATATTATGCACACTGATTCAGCCATTCCAAAAGTTAGTAAAAACACCTCGGTTAGTGGTGCAATTTTAGAAATGACGACAAAAAAATTGGGCATGACAGTGGTTATAAATTCAGAAAATGAATTGCTCGGCGTTTTTACCGATGGTGATTTACGGCGATTACTTGGTAACAATCTGAGTTTGCCAAATTGTGAAATTCACGAAGTCATGACCAAAAATAGCAAAGTGATTCACGCCGATTGTTTGGCGGCAGAAGCAATGCAAATTATGCAACAACAGAAAATTAGTGCTTTATGCGTGGTTGATGACCAGCAAAAAGTGTGTGGCGCGTTAAATATGCACGATTTGATTCGTGCGGGGATAGTTTAAATGATACCAGTTCGAGTAATGGAGCAAGCCCGTCAAATTCAACTTTTGATTTTAGATGTCGATGGTGTTTTGACGGATGGAAAATTGTTTTTTGACCATTTGGGCAATGAATTTAAAGCCTTTCATGCGCGTGACGGTCACGGCATCAAAATGTTGCAACAAACGGGCGTTGAAATTGCGGTAATTTCGGGACGTGAATCGTTCATTGTCACCAAACGCATGGAAGAATTAGATGTCACACTTGTTTATCAAAATCAACGTGATAAACGCGCCGCATTTGCAGATTTATTGCAAAAGTTAGATTTAACGCCTGAACAAGTCGCGTATGTTGGTGATGATGTGGTCGATTTACCCATTATGACGCAAGTCGGTTTGGCGATTGCGGTGGCGGATGCGAGTGAAGCTGTTATTGCTTGTGCGGATTGGACAACGACGTTAGGTGGTGGACTTGGCGCGGTGCGCGAAGTGTGCGACATGATTATGCAATCACAAGATAATTTTGAAACGATTTTGGCGGATTATTTGCAATGATGCCGAAACATAACGCTTTTTATGGTTATGTGATTGCATTGGCAATCGCGAGTAGTTTATTCGCAAAATGGCTGACAAATGAAGAGGCTGAACGGAGAGAAGCCATTGCACACAGCGCAGACTTTTTTAGTGTCGGTTATCAAAAATGGCAAATGAATGAACACGGCGATTTAGGTTCGCATTTAACTGCCAATAAAATGGCACATTACAGCGATGACGGCACGACCCAGTTAGAAAATCCTCTGATGTTTTTTTATAACGCGCCAAATCCCGCATGGCAGATTCAAGCCGAATCTGGCAAATTAGAAAAAGGCGGTGAAACGCTTTGGTTGAATGGCAAAGTCGAAATCGAACGTGCCGCAAGTTCGCAAGGACGCGAGTTAATTATTCATACTTCAAATTTAACGGTTTTTCCTAAAACATCTTTCGCACAAACAAACGAATTCACCGAATTAAAAAGTAGCAATAACATCACAACTGGAACAGGTATGAAGGCGACATTTAGTGCGCCCGTTCATTTGGAATTATTAGCAAAAGTACATGGCAATTATGATAAAAAATAAACAACTTTGGTTATGCGCCGCCCTGCTCTACAGCACAAATTTATTCGCACTCGAAAGCGATGCAAAACAACCAATTACGATTGATTCAAATGGTGCGACGTATGATGAACGCGCTGAACTTAGCACTTACACAGGAAATGTCGTTGCCACACAAGGCAGTATTCGGGTGAATTCGGATAAATTAGATGTGCATTTCAAAGGTGGCGATGCTGAAAAATTGGTTTTTTCAGGTAAATCAGCACGTTTCAAACAAACACCTAGCGCGGGTGGAAAAGATATTACAGGTCAGGCTTCAACAGGCGAGTTTTATCCCAAACGTAATTTATTGGTCTTAATTGGTGACGCGACGGTTTTACAAGGAAACGGAACGTACTCCAGTGATTATATTGAATACGATATTAAAACCTCGCTTGTCAAAGCGGGTGATAAAAGTGCTTCAACCGATAACAGTAAACAGCGCGTTCACGTTGTCATTCAGCCAAAACCATAAATTATGATTCTCGCCGCGACACAAATACACAAAAATTATAATAAACGTCCTGTCGTCAAAGGCGTTTCGTTACAAATCAAAACAGGCGAAGTTGTCGGTTTACTAGGTCCAAATGGCGCAGGAAAAACCACCAGTTTTTATATGCTAGTTGGCTTAGTTAAAGCCGATGGTGGCGACATTACGCTTAATGGAAAAACGATAACGACAATGCCAATGCACGTTCGCGCTCAAAATGGGATTGGTTATTTGCCACAAGAACCGTCAGTTTTCCGTAAATTAAGTGTTTCGGATAATTTGCGGGCGGTTTTACAATTGCGTGATGATTTAACGGCAGGTCAAATTGAATTAAAAATCATGGATTTAATGGATGAATTCAGTATTACACACTTAAAAAATCAGTTGGCATTAAGTTTATCGGGTGGTGAACGGCGGCGCGTTGAAATTGCCCGCGCCCTCGCCTCAAATCCAAAATTTATTTTACTTGATGAACCGTTTGCGGGCGTTGATCCGATTTCGGTTGATGATATTAAAAAAATTATTCAACATCTCACGCAACGCGGTATCGGCATTTTAATTACCGAACATAACGTGCGTGAAACGCTAGACATTTGCGACCACGCTTATATTTTAAGTGATGGACAAGTTATCGCCGAAGGAAATGCAGAGCAAATTGTTGCTAACAAAGAAGTTCGCGATGTGTATTTAGGTACAAATTTTAGTATGTAGCTACAATAAAACTATTAAATCAAAGGGTTATCGCCAATGAGGCAATCTTTAAATTTACGAATGGGTCATCAATTATCGATGACTCCGCAGTTACAACAAGCGATAAAGTTATTGCAAATGTCCACACTGGATTTGCAACAGGAAATTCAACAGGCATTAGAATCTAACATTATGCTGGAATTAGAAGATGATGAATTTGGTTCATTTTCACTTGATGTTCCTTTGCACGATAAAAAAAGCGATAACCTTGATTTATTACACAGCAGTGAAGGCTCACAGACAGATATTCCAGATGATTTACCAACAGATTCTTCATGGGACGATATTTACGAAACAGAATATGAACCCACTCTGCCCGATTATGATTTTGGATCAATTCAAGAAACGTCGAATTTCGAGGGCGAATTTGAAAGTCAGCGCACCAACACGTTAAGTTTACAAGCGCATTTATTGGCTCAATTGGATTTAGTGTCGTTTTCTGAACACGATTTTGCGATTGCCATTGCCATTATTGATTCGATTAACACGGAAGGTTATTTGACCACGAGTGTGGACGATATTTTTCAAAACTTATATGAACAAATGCCTGATTTAGAACTCGACGAAGTTTATGCTGTATTACATCGAGTTCAACATTTTGATCCTGCTGGGGTCGCTGCAGTAGATTTAAGTGATTGCTTGCGTTTGCAATTATTACAATTACCTGATGACACACCTTGCAAAGCCGATGCGTTAATTCTCGTGATACGTCATTTGGATTTACTCGCCACACACGAACAAAGTAAATTGGTACGCAAATTAGCCGTTACCGAAAAAGAATTAGATTTGATTGTGGCGTTGATTAGAACATTAGACCCAAAGCCTGGTGAACAAATTCAAAGTACGTTGTCGGAATACGTTGTACCAGATGTTTATGTGCGGAAAATTAACGATTATTGGCATGTTGATTTGAATCCAGAAATTGCCCCTAAATTGCGAGTTAATGAAATGTATGCAGGCTTAATTAAAAAAGCTGATACGGGCAAAGACAATACCGTGATGAAAGAACATTTGCAGGAAGCAAAATGGTTTATCAAAAGTTTACACAGTCGTAACGACACATTATTACGCGTGGCGCGTTGCATTGTTGAAAAGCAAACTGCATTTTTTGAGCATGGTTCAATCGCAATGAAATCGATGGTATTGCGCGATGTGGCAGAAGAATTAGAATTACACGAATCGACTATTTCACGAGTGACCACGCAAAAATATATGCACACGCCGAATGGAATTGTTGAATTTAAATACTTTTTTTCGAGTCATGTTTCCACAGATGGTGGTGGCGAATGTTCATCAACAGCTATTCGTGCATTGATTAAAGAACTTATCGGCAATGAAAATGTCACAAAACCACTTAGTGATAGTAAAATAGCAGAGTTTTTAAAAACAAAGGGCATCAATGTTGCTCGTAGAACCGTGGCTAAATATCGTGAAGCGATGTTTATTTCCTCGTCCAGTCAACGCAAGCGTTTATTATAAAAACAAAAACGCCCGTTGAATTTTCCACTTTGTACGTTTTATATTTATCAAGGAATTAGTTATGCAAGTTATTATTAGCGGTCATCATTTAGAAATTACCGATGCCTTAAAAGCGCACACGGACGAAAAATTTGCAAAATTAGCACGTCATTTTGACAAAGTGACGGATGTTCACGTCATTTTAAGCGTGGAAAAATTAGTACAAAAAGCCGAAGCGACTTTACATTTTGCAGGTGCCAAATTTTTTGCAGAAGATCATCAAGAAGATATGTATGTGGCAATTGATGAATTAGTTTCTAAATTGGATCGTCAAATTTTGAAACATAAAGAAAAACACGCCGATCATTAAAACGCGATAAGCGGTTCAAGGTGAAATGCAAAAATCACTTTCACCTTGAACATATAAAAATGTGAGCGCGAATTTCGCGCTTTTTTATTTTGTAATATACGGTAAAACGATGCGTTTATTATTACTAGGTACGGAAGGTTGTCATTTGTGTGACGAAGCACAAGCACTTTTGAATAAAAATAATATCGTTGTCGAAACCATTGATATTTCCGAGCATGAAATCTGGCAAACTCAATTTGCTAGGTTAATTCCTGTTTTGTACGATGTTGAAACACAATGTTATTTGAATTGGTATTTTGACTCCCCTGCCCTACTCTTTTTTATTAAATCTTTGAACATGACGAATCCATTATTAAATCAAACTGATTTACCACATTTTAGCCAAATCAAACCTGAACATATTGAACCCGCAATTGATGAGTTATTAGCAAATGCGCGAAAAATTGTTGCCGATTCATTGAATGAGAACGATGTTTATAGTTGGGGAAATTTAATCGTTCCAATTGAAAATGCAGAAGACAAATTAAATAAGGCTTGGTCATCTGTCGGTCATTTAAATTCAGTGATGAGTAACGATGAATTACGCGATGCGTATAACGAGTGCCTACCAAAACTGAGTAATTACACAACTGAAATGGGACAAAACGAAAAATTGTTCCACGCTTATAAATCGATTGTTTCACATGAAACATTTAAATCATTTACAAAAGCGCAGCAAAAAGTAATTACGAATGCGTTGCGAGATTTTCAATTGTCAGGCGTAGGATTGCCAGAAGAACAAAAACAGCGTTACAAAGAAATTTCGCAACAGTTGAGTTCATTGACCAGCCGCTATGAAGAAAATGTTTTAGATGCTACTAATGCGTGGACGAAATTAATAATAGACGTAAATGAATTAGCTGGATTACCAGAAACAGCTTTAGCGCAAGCAAAACAAAGTGCCGAGATGTTTCATGTGAAACATGGAAATAAAAATAAAAGTGGTTGGTTAATTTCGTTACAGTTTCCATCGTATTTAGCGGTTATGACTTATGCAGATAATCGAGAATTGCGTTGTGAACATTACACTGCGTTTGTTATTCGTGCGTCTGAAAAAGATTTTGATAATACCGATGTTATGGAAAAAATTCTTGCATTACGTCATGAAGAAGCCCGATTACTCGGTTTTTTCAATTACGCTGATTTGTCATTAGCGACAAAAATGGCAAATTCGACTTATGAAGTGATTTCATTTTTGGAAGATTTAGCTGATAAATCGTTACCACAAGCGCGTCAAGATTTAGCTGATTTAGAAAAATTTGCACTCGAAAATTACGGCATCGAAAACATACAAGCGTGGGATGTAAGTTATTTATCTGAAAAAATGCGTCAACATTATTACCAATTGTCACAAGAAGAAGTGAAAAGTTATTTTCCAGTTGATAAGGTTTTGAGCGGTTTATTTGAAATTTTGAATCGCTTGTATGGTTTAATAATTTCCGAAATTCAAGAATTTGACCGTTGGCATGAAACGGTTCAACTATTTGAAGTTTATGATAGGGCAGGTCAGAAGCGGGGACGTTTTTATTTAGATTTATTTGTCAGAACAAAAAAACGTGGGGGGGCGTGGATGGACGATTGCATCGGACGGCGTAGATTGGGCGATAATGAGGTTCAATTACCAGTGGCATTTTTGGTGTGTAATTTCACGCCGCCGACAAATGACATACCTTCTCTTTTAACGCACGATGATGTAACAACACTGTTCCATGAATTTGGACATGGACTGCATCACATTTTAACTCAAGTTGATTATTTAGGTGTTTCTGGGATTAACGGTGTTGAATGGGATGCTGTTGAATTACCAAGTCAGTTCATGGAAAACTGGTGTTGGGAAAAAGATGCAATTGCGCTAATTTCAAGCCACTATCAAACAGGTCAAGTATTACCCGAAGCACTATTTGAAAAAATGCTCGCTGCAAAAAACTTTCAAGCGGGAATGACAATGGTTCGACAATTGGAATTCGGTTTATTTGATTTTCATATTCATCGTGATTTTGATCCGAATAGGGGAGGGCGAGTGTATGAAATTTTAAATATGATTCGTGAAAAAGTAGCGGTATTGCCAGTGCCAGAATTTAATCGTTTTGCACATAGTTTCTCGCATATTTTTGCGGGTGGTTACGCTGCAGGATATTACAGTTACAAATGGGCTGAGGTATTATCGAGTGATGCTTTTTCGTTGTTTGAAGAAAAAGGAATTTTTGATGCCGAAACAGGTGAATCATTTTTAACTAACATTTTAGAAATGGGTGGCTGTGACAACGCGATAGAATTATTTAAAAAATTTCGGGGGCGTGAACCATCTTGTAACGCATTATTACGCCATATAGGTATTACGGCACGGGTGTGATTAAAAGGATATGTTTCAAACTCTGTGTATGCAATTATTTCGATAAGTCAGCAACACTTTGTCGTAAAATAGGTTGATTAAAATGGTAAACCATAAATCCACAGGGTTGGAACACCACCCTATTTTTGAACGGCTAACACTTCTGAAATCAGCCCAGCGTAAAGTTTCGCACCATTCGCAGTCAAATGAATGCCATCTTTTCCAAAAATATTTTTGGCATTCATGCTGTTTTCACGCCAATCAATAACGGTGACATTTTTATTTTTATTCGCCATATCACTAAATAAACGATTATTTGCAGACTCGTAATTTCTCGGCAGCTTCAAATTGATCAAAATAATTTTCTTGGTGTCGCTCAATAAATTTACCAATGCTGTCATTTGATTCGCGTTAATTGGGCTATTATTTCCTAAATGAATAATCACCGTATCACTCAGCACACCGTTATTTTTACGTTCGGTCAGAATTTGAATTCCCTTGCTTAATTGTCGTCCGACTTGTGAATCAATGCTTAATTTTGGCAAACGTTTTAATAATTCAGGCGTTGCTCCCACCATCACCGAATCGCCCAACAAAAAGACTGCAGGTTTTTTGCCCATGTCATCAATTGTTCTAATGCGGTTAATGTAACCTTTGCCGTTTTTATTACGGTCAATTTGTAAATTATTTTGCGGCACGTCAATACTAATATCATTTTGTTCAGCGGTCACATCGGTTGAATTTTGTCCATTCACCATTCCCTGAGCGTCAGCAGTTATCATTGCTTTATCTTGAATAAAAACAGCATTTTCTATTACCGCTTCCAACAAACTCGAATTTAATTCGGGGTTGAAAATAATTCGCTCAACGTCTAATTTGACAGGTTTTGTTTTTATAATGGGTGATACATCTTCGACGCTTTCATTGATAACGTGTTGTTGAGCAACACTTAATTCTTGTTCGGTTGCAATCATTAAACCTGAACAACCCGCCAAACTCACTGCACCTGCTAACGTCCAATACGCAATATATTTTTTTTGTTCACCACCAGTTGATTTGAAAACGGTTTCGAAGGCGCGTTCAATACAACCGTTGCGAATCGGTTTTTCAATGAATCGGAACGTTATTTCTGAAAAAAGAAATGTTAATGTCATACGAAACGCCAAAAGCGATAAGCCTTCTAATGGCACATCGACAAACGGTTGCGTCAAACCAAAAATCGCCCAATGCCACAAATAAATACCATAAGCACGAACACCAATTGCCCGAAAAACGGGATTATTCAACAATATCAAAACAAAGCTGAAATAGTTTTGCTGCGAAATAATCAAACATAATCCAATGACGACAGCCGTTAAAATTGAAACGGATAAGAAGCCGCCTTGATATAAAAAAGCGTCTGACGATTTTGCATAAACACAAAATAAAACTAAACCGATAACACCAAATAACGCTGAAAAATTAAGAAGTTGGAATTTTGATTTATTCAAAATAATAATTTCAGGCGAGCGAATTAAAAATGCAACTAATGAGCCAATAAAAAGTGCGCTCACTCGTGTATCTGTTCCAAAATAAACTCGTGATGGATCGGAATTTGGGTCGTAAAGCGTTGCCATGAAATAACTGGATACCAATGCAAATACTAAAACCACAATGCAAGCAACCCAACGCGGAAGTCTAAATAACACAATGCTTGCAACCGCCCACACAACGTAAAATTGAAATTCAATGCCCAATGACCACAAATGTTCAAATAATCGAGGTCGCCCAATCAAATCAAAATAAGACCGTTCATTGATAATGTAATTCCAATTATTTGTGAAAGTAATGCCGTAAATTAAATCGTCAAAAATTTGATTTATTTCGTCAGGAAAAAACAGCAACACACAAATCCACGTTGCTAACATCATAGTGAAAGCAGCAGGAATTAAACGACGTAAACGACGAAACCAAAATCGTTTTAAATCTAAACGTCCATTTTTTTGCCATTCATCTAAAAGCAATTTTGTAATAATAAAACCGCTAATCACAAAGAAAATTTCAACGCCTAAAAATCCGCCAGATAACCAAGTATTGTCGCTGTGAAAAGCCAATACCGCTAAAATAGCGATGGCACGAAGTCCGTCTAAGTAAAATAAATAAGCGTTTGGTTTTGTGACTGTCATGGTTTTTATAAGTGAATAATTTAGCGATTGTGGTGATGTTCAAATGATTTTGATAGTGCGGGTTTAATGCCATCAAAGATTTTTTCTGCCCATTGCGTGGCAATCAACGCGCCTTCTTTGCCTCCGTAATGTAGCCCATCACCACCTGAACTTGGATATTTTGTATATTTTCGACTGTCGATAAGTTTGCAATGATGTAATTTAGAAAGTTTTTTGAGTAACGCATAAACATCGTTGAGGTCAGAAGTGCTGAATTTTCGAGCGTCGGGCGCACTAATCCAAATACATTGTCCGCCTTTATCTTCAACCATCGCCATCATTTTTTCAGTGTAATTTTCACGATCTTCTTCTTTCATTAATACCAAATTAGAACCCAATGCCACAATGGTTATTTTGGGTTTAACTTCGTTCAAAAGTCCGTATAATTTTGGCGTATTACCTTTGAGAACTTTGCTTTCAAAACCGTTTGCTTCATGTGTTAAAAGTCCACAAGTTGTTGATTTACCTTCTAACCACCAACGCGGTTCACTGCCACAACTTGCAACGGCTGTTATCGCTACATGAGGAAAATTTTGCTGCAAAAGTTCCGTTAAAGATCGTCCAAATATGCCCACAGAATGAGAATCGCCAATAAATAATAAACGCTCTTGAATATGTGCTTTTTTGGGTAAATCAGGTGCAGTTGTCTTATTTTCTTTTCCAATAACTGAACAGGAAAAAAGATTCGCAACAACAGAAATAGCTAAAATTCGGCTAATGCGTTGAAGATAATTCATTGCGATCCAATTTTTGCAGCTCTTTTGCAATAACAGAAGCCATATTTTTCGCACCTGTTGCGGTTAAGTGCGTTCCATCTCGAACCACCCACGAAGACTGATTTCTACTAATTTCCGCCCAATCGATTACGCGAGTATTTTTATGCAATGCCGCTTCTTCTTTTATCATTTTATTGGCTTCACGATAACTGTGACTGACTTCACGCATCGTCATCCAAAACACATGATGCGTATCAGAAACTTCATTCATAAGTGCATTCACTTTTTGACGAAAACGTACTCCGCGATCATCGTTATGTCCCATCAAAATAACGACGGTATCAACACCTTGATTTCCTTTTAAAACGTTCAAAGCACTTTCAGGTTGTCCATGTAAGCATCCCGATGTGGTTAGTTTCCGACAAACTTTGGCGTGAAATTTTAAATCTCCACCAATAAAATTTTGTGCAGCATGCGTGTAACGTGAAGAAAGAGCCTCCATTACAGAATCACCGACCAATAGAATTGAGTGATTTGTTGAAGCGAATCCTAATTCAGAAAACATAACCAAAAAAGTAAGACTTAATGTCATTCCGATAGTTTTTGGTGATTTGCGTAATACGCGATACATTTCGTTCCTTTTCATGTTTTTTGAAATCATCCTTTTAATTAACGGCAATTAACAGCTTTTTTGTAGATGTCATTGTAAATCACTTTTACCACAATAAAAATTGCTGAAAATTTATCGTGGTTTGGCGCGATTTCGTGAATTATGCTATCTTTTCGCGCATTATTCGCTTTCAAAATATCTCGAAATTATGATTCCTGAACAATTTACTAATTACGCAAAACAAGGCTACAACCGCATTCCGATTAGCCGTGAAATTCTCGCCGATTTAGATACGCCGTTAAGCGCGTATTTGAAACTCGCAGACGGCGCATATTCTTATTTATTTGAATCTGTTCATGGCGGCGCACAATGGGGACGTTATTCAATTATTGGTTTGCCATGCAAAACGATTGTGAAAGTGTTTGGCAAACAAATTACCGTTTCATTTGAAAATGATGTTATCGAAAATGTGACGCATGAAAATCCGCTCGAATGGATTGAAGAATTCAAAGCACGTTATAACGTTCCAGACGTTGAAGAATTACCACGTTTTAATGGTGGATTAGTGGGTTATTTCGGCTATGAAACGATTGGTTACATTGAACCGCGTGTTTGTAAAATTAAAAAACCTGACGAAATCGGCGCACCTGATATTTTGCTGATGGTTTCTGAAGAATTATTAGTTTTTGATAATTTGTCAGGAAAATTATTATTGCTTACGCACGCCAATCCACACGACGAAAATGCGTATGAAAACGCACAAAAACGTTTACAAGAATTGGCGGAAAAATTGCGCGAATCAAAAGGTAAGCCGCAATACCACTCAAATCCTAAAACGGTTCAAGAAAGTGATTTTGTCTCGGGATTCACTGAAAATGGCTTTAAAAATGCCGTTGAAAAAGCCAAAGAATACATCACCGATGGCGACATTATGCAGGTCGTTTTGTCGCAACGGATGACTATTCCATTCACCGCCGCGCCGCTTAATTTATACCGTGCGTTGCGCTGTTTGAATCCGTCGCCATATATGTTTTATTTGAATTTAGACGATTTTCATATCGTTGGTTCGTCGCCTGAAATTTTGGTACGTTTGGAAGATGAAACGGTGACGGTTCGCCCGATTGCGGGAACTCGCCGACGTGGTGTTACGCCTGAACAGGATTTAGAACTGGAAAAAGAATTACTCGCTGATCCAAAAGAAATTGCAGAACATTTGATGTTGATTGATTTAGGGCGCAACGATGCGGGGCGGGTCGCTGAAATCGGCACGGTTCAATTAACCGAAAAAATGATTGTGGAACGGTATTCACACGTTATGCACATCGTTTCAAATGTAACAGGAAAGTTGAAGCAAGGGCATAGTGCTTTTGATGTTTTGGCAGCAACTTTTCCTGCTGGAACAGTGAGCGGTGCGCCAAAAATTCGGGCAATGGAAATTATTGATGAACTCGAACCCGTAAAACGTGGCGTATATTCTGGGGCAGTTGGTTATATTGGTTGGACGGGAAATTTAGACACGGCAATTGCGATTAGAACAGCAGTAATTAAAGACGGTAAATTACATATTCAAGCAGGCGCGGGGATTGTCTATGATTCTGTGCCGCAAAATGAATGGGATGAAACTATGAATAAAGGACGCGCAGTTTTTCGTGCTGTGGCAATGGCGGAAGCAGGTTTGGAAGGAGAGCAACTATGAAAGTCGTCATGGTCGATAATTACGATTCATTTACTTACAACTTGGTGCAGTATTTTGGTGAACTCGGCGCAGAAGTCACAGTGGTTCGCAATGACCAAGTTTCGGTTACTGATATTGCCGCATTGAATCCTGACAAAATCGTCATTTCACCAGGACCTTGCACACCCAAAGAAGCGGGTGTTTCGGTCGAAACGATTTTGCATTTTGCGGGGAAAATTCCCCTTTTAGGCGTTTGTTTAGGTCATCAAAGTATGGGTTATGCGTTTGGTGGCAATGTGATTCATGCAAAACAAATTATGCACGGCAAAACCTCGCTTGTTTATCATGCTGACACAGGTGTTTTTAACGGTTTGAAAAATCCCTTTACTGCGACGCGCTATCACTCGTTAGTCATCGAACAAAGTAGCTTGCCTGAATGTTTAGAAATCACGGCATGGACACAAAATGAACAAGGTGAAATCGATGAAATTATGGGTGTGCGGCACAAAATACTTGATATTGAAGGGGTTCAATTTCATCCCGAATCTATCTTGACTGAACACGGACACGATTTATTACGGAATTTTTTGATTCGATAAAAGGCAAACTATGAATTACATCGCAATAAAAATGTTGATGGGCGACAAAGGCAAATACATTGGCATTGTGATGGGCTTAACATTTGCCTCGCTAATCATGACGCAACAACCCGCTATTTTTATAGGAATACTTGCAAGAACTTACAGTTTTATTTCCGATGTCGGCTTGCCTGATATTTGGGTGATGGACGAGAAAGTTCAGTTTGTTGATGACATTAAACCACTGCAAGATACAGAACTTTATCGTGTGCGCGGCGTATCTGGAATTGAATGGGCAATGCCCATGTATAAAGGGATGTTGAAAGCGCGAATGTCCGACGGTACTTTTCAAACGTGCAATGTGATTGGCTTAGATGATACGACGTTAATTGGCGCACCTGCTATTTTAATCGAAGGCAAACTCGAAGATCTACGCCGTAGTGATGGCGTTATTGTTGATATTGATGGCGCGACTGAAAAGCTTGCCAAGCCACCATTGATTACAGGTGGTAAAAAAATTCCGCTCAAAGTCGGTGACAATTTAGAACTTAATGATCACCGTGCCTTTGTAGTTGGAATTGCCAAAGTAACACGCACATTTCAGTCACAACCCGTTATTTACACGACATATTCCCGCGCTAAAAGTTACGCACCGAAAGAACGAAAGTTATTATCTTTTGTACTGGTTAAAGCAAAACAAGGTCAAAATTTACAAGAATTAGCTCAACGAATTCGTGTTAATACGGGATTAGCGGCTTATACGCAAAAAGAATTCATGGATATGACGTATAACTATTTTATAAAAAATACAGGTATACCGATTAACTTTGGTATATCTGTTTTGCTGGGTTTTATTGTCGGTGCAGCAATTACTGGGCAAACTTTTTATAATTTCACGCTCGAAAATTTGCGTCAATTTGGCGTATTAAAAGCAATGGGGACGAGTAATTGGACGTTGTTACGAATGATTTTGTTGCAAGCTGTTTTGGTAGGTAGTATCGGTTATGGCATGGGGGTTGGATTGACGGCATTATTTGGTTACGCGATGCGGCATTCGATTTTGGCATTTAAATTTCCGTGGCAATTACTGATTTTTAGCGGTTTAGGGGTCAGTTTTATTTGTATGTTTGCCGCGCTGATTAGCATTCTCAAAGTGATTCGTTTGGAGCCTGCCATTGTGTTTAAAAGTTAATATTAAAAATGTATAAAATAATCGATTTATTTGCAGGCATTGGTGGGATTCGTTTAGGTTTTGAATCACAAGGCTGTAAAAACGTTTTTTCTTCCGAATGGGACAAAGATGCCCAAAAAATGTATCACGCAAACTTTGATGAAACACCACATGGCGACATCAATTTAATCGAACCTAACGATATTCCAGACCACGATATTTTGTTAGCGGGTTTTCCTTGTCAGCCTTTTAGTATTGCTGGTAAAGGTTTGGGGTTTGCCGACACACGAGGCACATTATTTTTTAACATTGAAAAGATACTTGAAACGAAAAGACCGCGTGCGTTTTTGTTAGAAAACGTTAAACGCCTTACCACTCACGATAATGGTCAAACGTTTGCGGTGATTTTGGAAAAACTCAAAAATTTAGGTTACACCGTTTATAGCAAAGTTTTTAATTCGTTAGATTTTGGTTTGCCGCAAAAACGAGAACGCATTTATATCGTTGGTTTTTTACAACCAGTTCACTTCGATTTTCCAAAACCTTTGGGATATTACACGCCGTTAAGCGAATTTTTAGAAAACGATGATGGCATTGCACCGAGTTATTTTCTATCTGAAACGATTAAACAAAAACGCTTGAATGCTGTCAAAGGTACGCCGCCTTTTCCGTCAATATGGCATGAGAATATCGGCGGTAACATTTCAGCATTGCCTTATTCTTGCGCCTTGAGAGCAGGTGGAAGTTATAACTATTTAGTTGTAAATGGCGTGCGGCGTTTAACCGATAGAGAGATGTTGCGATTACAAGGTTTTCCCGATGATTTTAAAATCAATTTACCTTATTCGTCATTGCGAAAAGTCGCGGGGAATTCGGTTTCTGTTCCTGTGATTAAAGCGATTGCAGGTGAAATGATTAACGCCTTGCAATTGCAAAAAACTGCTAAACCAGAACCCAAACAACTGAATTTGATTTAAGGCAAAAATGGACATCATTGAAGCAAAACAAGCATTAGACAAAGTTATTGATAAGGCGCGAGTGCATCTTTACAAACCGATTCAAATCGCTGAAATTCTTTACCGTGACAGAATCGAACAAGACATCACACTTTCGGATTTGACAACTTATCGCACAAAATCAAAAAAATGGCGTGACGTAATTTGTATTCAATTTTTAGGGCGAACCAGCACCTCATCGGCACGTTATCAAGATGATATTTTTAACGATAATGCTGTGCCGCCAGCCGTTTTAGAAATTCTAGGCAAAGAAAATAGAACTGCCAATGGCATCATTGAAGCCTATATTTATCGCAAATTTTTACAGCGTTTTAGTCAAATGACGACGGGCTTAGATTATTGCGTTACGCACGACAAAACTGATTTTAAACTCGACGAATTTTTAGCGATGTTCTGGCATGAACCTGGATTGCGCCGAAGTATTGATCAGCAATTCTCATTATGAAATCAAACAGCTTCAGGTATAGGAATTTCAAGACC
>JBAXMT010000004.1:0-31604 GCA_037134135.1 Methylococcaceae bacterium
AGTAAATTAAACGTGTGCGAGGCTTTTAAAACCATTTCATAAGCTGGCAACGGTAAATCTTCCAAAATCAATTTCTGGCATTCTTGTTCGTAAATCAAAAAACTATGGAACAAGAAATCAATATTTGCGTAATCAAAATTAAACGCCGACATTTCAACTTCATTTTGATGAAACACATCGCCGTAAGTTACAACGCCAGACGGCGTTTCTGTCCAAACCAAATCATAAACACTGTTCACGCCTTGCAAATACATCGCCAAACGCTCCAAACCGTAAGTGATTTCACCTGTAACGGGACGACATTCAATGCCACCAACTTGTTGAAAATAAGTGAATTGCGTGACTTCCATGCCATTCAACCATACTTCCCAACCCAAGCCCCACGCACCCAAAGTTGGTGATTCCCAGTTGTCTTCCACAAAACGAATATCGTGTTCAAGCAAATCAAAACCTAACATTTTGAGCGAACCTAAATACAAGTCTTGGATATTTTCAGGCGACGGTTTGAGCATGACTTGAAATTGATAATAATGCTGCAAACGATTTGGATTGTCGCCAAAACGCCCGTCAGTTGGACGGCGCGAAGGTTGAACATAAGCTGCGCTCCAAGGCTCTGGACCAATGGCGCGTAAAAAAGTTGCAGGGTGAAATGTTCCCGCACCCACTTCTAAATCCAATGGCTGTAACAAAACACAACCTTGTTCTGCCCAATAAGTTTGTAGAGCTAAAATCAGCCCTTGAAAGGTAGTTACTTTTTGATTGATTGTTGACACGAGTTTGACCAGTTGAAACGAGAAAAGAGTGCTAATTATAGCGGAAAATAAGACGGTAAGTAATGAAATGCCGCCTTGGTTGTGCCTTGTATGTTGTTAATAGTGCTGTAATAATGCGTATATCGAAAACGCGAGTAAGTGAGCTTAAAAATTATGTTTGATGTGGGATTTTCAGAATTAGTGATGGTGGGATTAGTCAGTTTGTTAGTAATTGGTCCCGAACGTTTACCGAAAGTGGCGCGAGTTGCTGGTTTTTGGATTGGCAAAATACAACAAATGATTGCCAACGTAAAAGTAGAAATCAGCCAAGAATTACACGCGGAAGAAATTCGGCAATTACTCAAAGAAAACGAAACAATGGCATATTTGAACGATGAAAAAAAGCCGCCGATGGGTTCACAATTAGATTCGCTTTCGGCTGAAATTTTACAAAAACAAACGAAACAAACGCATGAATAACGCTAATACTACGGAGTTGCCATTTATCGCGCATCTAATTGAATTGCGAAATCGGTTGTTACATATTGTGTTGTGTATCGCGTTTTTGGCGTTGCCGCTGTCAATGTACGCCAACGATATTTACGCGCTGATGGCACAACCGCTCATGGCGCATTTGCCGCAAAATAGTTCGATGATTGCCACGAATGTCACGTCGCCGTTTATGACTCCGTTCAAATTATCATTGGTGACGGCGGTATTTTTATCAGTACCTTTTATTTTGTATCAATTTTGGGGATTTCTCGCACCCGCGCTTTATAAAGATGAACGTAAAGCAATTTTTCCCTTGTTACTTGCAAGCACCGTTTTATTTTATTGCGGTGTAGCCTTTGCCTATTTCGTTGTTGCACCCTTAGCTTTAGCTTTTTTTACGTCTGCTGCGCCAACAGGCGTGGCGGTCATGACCGATATTGAAGCCTATTTAGATTTTGTATTGACGCTATTTTTTGCTTTCGGTATATGTTTTGAAGTCCCCATTTTTACGATTGTTGCTGTTTGGTCTGGTTTTACGACGGTAGAAAGTTTGATTGAAAAACGCCCGTATGTGATTGTTGGCGCATTTATTATTGGTATGTTTTTAACACCGCCAGACGTGATTTCACAAACGTTACTTGCTTTGCCGATGTGGCTGTTATTTGAAGTTGGATTATTTTTTGCGCGATTGAAAATGCGTCCAAAAAAGACTAACGAAATTATCATTCCAACAAATGCGAAAAAACGCCGTTTGAAACCTAAAAAATAAATCTTGTAAAATTAAGATTTAGATAGAGATTTTATGAAAAAAATATCACTTTTAATCGCCTATCTTTTACTTTCGGGTTGTGGCTCAGACGAAAAAGTTGAACCTGAAGAAAAAGTAACAACATACATTGAACAACGAAGTGGTCTCGCTTATGAGAAAAAATCAAAAAAACCATTCACAGGTGTTTTTGAAGGTTATTATCGCAACGGCTATAAAAAAGCAGAAATTCATTTTAAAAACGGCAGACAACATGGTTCTGCAAAAATGTGGTACAACAATGGTCAATTAAGTAATGATGCCAATTTTTATGAAGGCAAACTAGATGGGTTTGCTAGCGAATGGTTTATTGATGGTAGAAAAGGTAAAGATCGTATTTTTCGCGATGGTAAATTAACAGGTTCGTTGGATTAAATATGAAAGATTTCACTGCTTTAAATATCGCTGTTTTGACAGTTTCTGATTCACGCGACGAAACAACTGATACGTCAGGAAAAATTTTAGTTGATAGAATTACCGAAGCGGGTCATTTCGTTACGGATAAACAAATTGTGTTGGATAACATTTATCAAATTCGCGCCACTGTTTCACAATGGATTTTTAACGAGGCAGTTGATGTAATTATTAGCACAGGCGGCACGGGAGTAACAGGACGCGATGGAACACCCGAAGCAATTACACCATTACTCGATAAAGTTTTAGATGGTTTTGGAGAAACATTTCGTTGGTTATCTTTTCAAGATATTAAAACATCTACGATTCAATCACGGGCAGTTGCAGGTGTAGCAAATGGAACGTATATTTTCTGTTTACCTGGTTCAAGTAGCGCGTGTCGCACAGCATGGGATTCGATTATTCTCGCACAACTTGATTCGCGCACACGCCCCTGTAATTTAGTTCAACTTATGCCACGACTTTTGGAAAAATAATTATTATGTCTTCTGTTTTTTTATTTTTGGGTGCAACTTGTGCATTTATTGGTGTAACGATGGGCGCATTTGGCGCACATAGCTTGAAAACAATGATTAGCCCCGAATTACTTGCGGTTTATCAAACAGGCGTGACGTATCAAATGTGGCACTCATTCGGATTGATTGCGATTGCTTTAATGCAGCAACACGATCTGCAATCAAAATTATTGAAATGGGCTGGCGGTTTAATGTTTTTAGGAATTATTTTGTTTTCGGGCAGTTTGTATTTACTAGCGATTTTGGATTTACCCATGCTTGGAGCTATTACGCCGTTAGGTGGCGTGAGCTTTTTGATTGCGTGGTCATTACTGATTATTTTTTCAGGTAAAAAATCCACCCATCATCGTCGCAAAAAATCATCACGTTATTAACTTTTAGGATTATTCAAAATGGAACTTAACACACTAACGCATCAAGTCATTGCTTTAGCTGGAATTGCTCAAGCGGCGGCGTTGGTGCAACAATTGGCAACGACTGGCAAAGCCGATGAATCAGCACTAGAAACGTCGTTAAATAGTTTATTAAAAACAGAATCCGACAGCGTGTTGGAAATTTATGGCGACGATTTAGCAAACATAAAAATGGGATTAACACATCTCGAAGCACAATTAACGGGCTATGAAATAACCTATCCCGACGAAGCACGTTATTCCGCTTCAATGGTGTTTTTAGAGCGTGAATTAAGCGAACAGACTGCAATGCTTAGAACAATTTCAATTGGACTTGATCGCGCCAAAGCACAGACAGATCATTTTAGTTTGCTGCATGAAAATGTATTGGCGAATTTTGGCGACATTTACTTGCAAACGGTTAGTAAATTAGAGCCACGAATTATGGTAAATGGTGTACCAGATTATCTATCGCGGGCGGAAACAGCGAATAAAATTCGTGCCTGTTTGCTAGCGGGAATTCGCTCGGCAATGTTGTGGAAACAATGCGGCGGACGACGTTGGAGATTTTTGTTTTTTCGTAAAAAAATTCAAATAGAAGTACAACGCTTAGTAAAACTCATTGAATGACCACGATTCAAAATCATCTCGACATTGCTACAAATAATCTAGCAACACTTTCCGATTCGCCGCGTTTAGATGCTGAAGTTTTATTAGCGTTTGTGTTGGAAAAAAATCGTAGTTATTTACGCGCTTGGAACGATAAAAAAATTGATGATTCTGAGGTTCAGCGTTTTGACGCACTGATTTCACAACGTTTAAAAGGTGTGCCGATTGCTTATTTGACTGGTACACGGGAATTTTGGTCACGCGATTTTATTGTTTCCCCTGACGTTTTAATTCCTCGCCCCGACACTGAATTATTGATTGAATTGTGTCTAGCGCAAATTCCAATGAATTCGACTTTAAAAATTCTTGATTTGGGTACAGGTTCTGGTGCGATTGCAATTACGCTTGCTGCCGAACGTCCGAATACCCAAATTTTTGCGGTTGATGCAAGTTCTTCCGCACTTGTTGTTGCTCAAAAAAATGCCCATCAACACGATTGTCAAAATATCAAATTTATTTTGAGTGATTGGTTTTCTGCTGTTCCCAAAATCGAATTCGATTTAATCATTAGCAACCCACCTTATATTTCTGCAAATGATGAACATTTGTCACAAGGCGATGTTCGTTTTGAGCCTAAATCTGCTTTAATTGCTGCTGACAATGGTCTGAGTGATATAAAAAAAATAGCCGTCGAAGCGATAAATTATTTAAAACCGTATGGGCAACTTTGGTTTGAGCATGGTTACAATCAAGCTCAAGCAGTTCAACATATTTTGAAAGGATTAAATTATTTTGAAATTCAAACGCATCAAGATTTGGCGGGGCAACCGCGTGTTACAAAAGGTAATTTAGGTGGGCAATAAAGATTGTAATTTTTGAGCAGCTTTTTCACAGCCAACAGCCGTTTGCTCTACGCGTTTTTGCAACGCAAAATCTGCACTCAAACCGTCCATTTCACGCGAAGCATATTCATTTAATGGCTCACAAGCCGATTGCATTGCTTGTTCAGCGGCTAGAATCGCCGCCGACGGTTCAATTTCAAGCAACATCACTGCATTGGTTATGCTATTTTGAAGTTTAAAAACATTTTCAACACGCTGAGAAAATGCTTCTAAAGTTTGATTCTGTTCGCCGTAACTGCCGAGCAACATGGTATTACAGCCAAATAACAATGCGACATTTACGACGATAAATGATTTTCTGAACACGTTTAAACCACTAACGCTTCAATGTGATTCACAAACCCACCAGACGCGAGTTCCAAACCTTGTTTATAAAATTGACTCGCAGCATTTGTATCGCCTTGCGTCATCGCAAAATCACCTAGCAAACGGTAGCTTTGCACATTAGGCTCAAGTGAAATACTTTGTTGCAAATAACGTTGCGCTTTTGCGTAATCTGCCTGTTGACCACTTAATTTACCCACAACCATCAATAAAATTGCGTCATTAGCATGACCAATCAACCAACGTTCAGCCGTTTCGAGTTGCAAAACTGGATTGACTGATTGGATATTACCAAACAAAACTAACAAAGTTTCATTCCAATTCGCAGATAAATTTTTAACCAATTCGTCTTCAATACTTGCGCCCGCACCAACATCAATCATCGAAGCAAAATAAATCGCCGCTACACCACGCATGACTTTTATCGACAATGGCATTTCTACCCAAAGTGATTGAAGCATTTGACGATTTTTTTGTTCAGCCGCTTCTTTGAGCAAATTACTAAATACTTCCGTTTCGATTAATTTTAACTCGGCTTCCATTAAAACTTTGTGCGTGGTTAACGACGGAATTAATGAACGTAATGCTTGCCAATCGCCTAATTGTTGATACGTTAAATGCAACAAACGCAACACACTGGCTTGAGTTGGATTAACAGAATGTAAACGAGTTAACGTTTCTAACGCTTCGGTGTATTGCTGACCCGATAAATTCAATTCAGCTTGCGTCAATCCAACGGCAATTTCTGCATCATCACCGTGTTCAGCAGCAAATTGTAAATACTCGTCACGCTTATCAAATGCACCACGCGATTGAGCGGCTCTTGCTGCCGTCAAATAATGAATTAACGGTGCGCCACTGTGTGAAGCGTGTTTAATTAAAATGTTTTCAGCGTCTTCCCAATTCCCTTCTGCCGAATCAACCAATCCTTTGATTAACGCTTGCTGAGAAATGTTGAGTTTATTGGTTGCCACTCGTTTTTTAATTTGTTTGGGTAATCGAAGTGACCAACCAAGTAATCGAAAACTAAAATATAAAGCAAAAAATAAGGCTATCAATCCAATTAAAAAAACCACGAGTGATGTTTCAATAGACCATTGTTCGATACCGATTAGTACATAACCCGCGCTGTTTAAATGCGTTAAAAACTGGCTACCAATAAATCCTGCATAACCTAAGCCACCTAAAATAACTAAAAGAAAAAGCATTTTTTTCATGATGAATTCTCTTATTGTTGCGCGGGCGCGGTTTCAGTTTTTACAGCCGAAGTATTCGACAAGGCTTTGTCTGTTTCAAGTCGTAATTTTGTGATGTCACGCAACATTTTCAATGACAAACTAATATCAGGGAATTGTGTGCGAATCCGAACGTTTGTGAGTTTATCAAGTGCAAGCGTGAAATGCTCGGCTGCTTTTTCTTTAACAAAATTACTGGTTATCCATTTTTGTGTATCTGCCAAACTTGCCTGATAAAGCACATCGTTTTGTTGAACTAATGCAATTTTGATAATTTCTAATTTTACTCGTAATTGTTCACGAATAAATTGGGCTTGTTCAGGCGTTAAAATTTCATCAACGTGTTGTTGAACGTGGCGAATCGTCACCATTGATTCTAATTGCCCAATTAAGTCTTTTGGATCTTTTTTAACGTCTGGTATGACAGGTTTTACCGTTTCATCTTTACCTGCATAAGGTAGCAATAAAGTGAGTGAGTCAATTTGGGATTCCAAATTTTGCAACGTGGCGTAAATTCCCACTATATCAGCAGCATTTACTTTACTCATTGCAGAAATGTCTTTAGCCAATTGCTCACGAATTTTATAGGCAGCGGCATCACCACTTTCACGCAAACGCTGATCGGCGGCTTCTAAGGCTTCCATTGTAGTATTAACATCACCCATTAAAAGCAAACGTTGATTTGCAACGCTTAATAAATACTCTGCATCAGCAAGTAACCAATCACCACGAGTTTTGCCTAATTGGCGTTGTAATTTTTGAATTTCTTCGGATAAATCTTTGCGGGTTGCATCTAATTTTTCATTTTGTAAATTTGAAAATTCGGTCACGCTATTTGTGAAATGCGCTTCTTTGTTACCCACATCAGTTTGAACAGCGGCGAGTTGTGATTGAATTGCCGCAAGCTGAGATTGGTAATCACTGATTTGTTGTGACACTGCGCCTTTGACTTCACCGCCCAAACCTTCTTGTTTATCGCGTAATTGCTGTAAAAAATAATAACCAACACCCGCCAAAACAGCGATAACTAGAAAAATAATTAAACCAAACCAAAATCCGCTGCGAGAACGTCTGACTTCTGGCGGTGTCTCTTTGACAGTTTGTTGTTCAATTGCTTCAATCAATTCAGCCACTTTCTTCCCCGTTTATTATCGTCGTTATTGTATTAAGAATTGCGTCATCTGACGGCATTTGCGCGAGTGCAATGTGTTCAAAACCGAGATTTTTTGCGATGGTTTGAATGCGCTCGCTGACTACTATTAAAGGTATTTTTATTAACAAATCGTGTTGCGTTTCTGGCAACATTTTCACTAAATTTTGTATTGCTTCGCCGCTTGTTATTGTTATGAAATCTAACTTTTGTTGCAAAATTTCAGTGTAATTGACTAGCGGAATTTCACGTTTATAAACATCTTGATAATTAACATTTGCACCACGATTTTTCAACGTATCTGTTAGCGTTTCACGTCCATTTTCGCCCCGAATTATCACGATATTTTTTTGTGAAACATTTTGTAATTCGTTTAATTCTAACAATGCTTCGCTATTATAACCATGCTGCGGCATTAAATCGACGTTCAACCCCACTGTTTTTAAGGCTTGCGCGGTGGCTTTACCAATAGCTAAACACGATTTAGTTTTTAATCGGCGCATTCTAGCATCATCTAACTGTGAACAATAACAACGGACGGCGTTTGTGCTGGTAAAAATAAACCAATCCGCGTTCATTAAATGATGGGTAATTTCGTCAGTTTCTAAAATGCGCGGTACAATTTCAAGTGTCGGTAATCGAATCGCAACGCCATTGTTTTCGAGAATCAAATCGCACAAATTTTCAGCTTGATGCACTGGACGTGTTACTAAAATCCGCGCCTGTTTTAAATCAGCCATCTATTAATGCTTTTAAAATTTCAGCTGCACCTTGCTTGAGTAAATCATCAGCAATGCTTTCGCCAATTTCAACAGAAATTTTAAAATCGCCCTGTTTTTCAGCGCGATAAATCACGCTTCCATCGGGATTTCCAACCAATGCACGCATGAAAATTTCACCATTTTTTAATTCGGCAAATCCCGCAATCGGCACTTGGCAACCGCCGTTTAATTTTGCATTCATTGCACGTTCAGCAATTACGCAAACGGCGGTCGTTTCATCATGCAAAGATTTTAACATTTCATTTATTTCAATATCATCGACACGACATTCAATGCCAATCGCACCTTGTCCACACGCGGGCAAACTAATTTCAGTTGGCAAACTTTGGCGAATTCTTTCGCCCATTCCTAAACGTTTCAAACCAGCGGAAGCCAAAATAATTGCATCATATTCACCTGCATCGAGTTTCGCTAAACGGGTATTTACATTGCCGCGTAACGATAAAATCTCGGCATTCGGAAAACGTGCTTTGATTTGACATTGACGACGCAAACTCGACGTACCAATTCGGGCATTTTCTGGCAAATCGTCGAGATTTTGATAATGATTCGACACAAACGCATCGGTTGCATCTTCGCGTTCTAAAATCGCGGCAAGGTGCAAACCTTCGGGGAAATCAATCGGCACGTCTTTCATAGAATGCACTGCAATATCAGCATTTCCTTCAAGCATTCCTTGTTCGAGTTCTTTAACAAACAAACCTTTTCCGCCAATTTTAGCGAGCGGTGCATCGAGAATTTTATCGCCGCGAGTCACCATTTTAACGAGTTGAGTTTTGATATTTGGAAACGCTTGTTGTAAAAGTGCGGCGACGTGATCGGCTTGCCAGAGAGCTAACGGACTTTGACGGGTAGCAATTCGGATAATTTTAATAGTCACTTGTGATTGAAATCTGAAATTAAGAATAAGTGAAAGTTTAGCGTAAATGCGCTATTTCGTCGAAATAAGTCATCCAAAAATCTTTCTGAACGAATTACAAATGCTGTGTCTTAATGTTGAAAAATCGATAGCCCCTGCATTTTTTGCAAAGACTATCGACCATTTAAAAGTTAGGTTTTACAAAAAATAAAACGTCATTAATGTGTTTTAAAGTGAGCAATTTCGCCCGCTAAACTGCGGATTTGTTCTTCTAACGATTCGGCGGCAGCAGCAGCTTCTTCAACCAATGCGGCATTTTGTTGGGTGACGCAATCCATTTGAGTGACCGCTTGATGAACTTGATCAATCCCTGCATTTTGTTCAATCGACGCAGCGGCAATTTCAGACATAACTTCCGTCACTTTTTGAATTGAATTCACAATGTCTTCCATTGTTTTTCCCGCTTGTTCAACTTGTTTGCTACCGCTTGAAATTCGATCGACCGAATCACTAATTAAACGTTTAATTTCGCCCGCTGCACTTGCCGCACGTTGCGCTAAATTGCGAACTTCGATAGCAACCACTGCAAAACCTTTACCTTGATCGCCTGCTCGAGCAGCTTCTACTGCCGCGTTTAACGCCAAAATGTTAGTTTGGAACGCAATGTCATCAATTACCGTAATAATATCAACGATTTGATGTGATGATTCATTGATATTCGCCATCGTCAACACAACTTCATTGACCACTGACACGCCTTTTCTGGCGGTATTCGCCGCACCTAAAGCCATTTGATTTGCATGTTTAGCGTGTTCTGTATTTTGTTGAACTGTCGTGCTTAATTCTTCCATACTTGCCGCTGTTTGTTCCAAACTTGCGGCTTGTTCCTCGGTTCGATGCGATAAATCATTATTACCTGCGGAAATTTCATCAGCAGCGGTTGCAATTTCATCGCTAGAAGTCCGAATACTTGCCATAAGCGTTTTTAAATTCGCATTGGTATGATTGATACTTTCTGTCACTTTGCCAAACACACCTGGATATTCAGTCTTAATTGTTTGTGTTAAATCACCTTTTGCAAGTGCTGAAATGACACGATCAATTTCATTTAAACAACCTAATGCAGTAATTGTTTTGTTGATATTTTCTTTGAGGGATAACATTTCGCCTCGTCCGTCAGCGGTGACACGATGTTCAAAATCACCTTCCGCAATGTATTCCATTACTTGCACAATGTCGTTCAACATCGTTCGCATTGCTGCCTGAGTCAAAATACCTTTTTCAATGGTTTCTTTAAATTTACCTTCGACATTTGCCACAATCACTTTAGAGAAATCAGCGTTATAAATGGAATTCGTCACGTCATTTAACGCGAACATCGTAATTCTAAGCCGAGCAATCGTTTGATTGATGCTATCTTTCATTTTTACGAAATCACCTTCTGTCGTCGCAGTTATCTGTACCGATAATTCACCTTTTGAAACACCACTCATTACAAACGCAGTATCCATAATAATGTCAGACAAATTTTTACGCATTTCATTAATTGAATAAATTAAACTGCTGGTATCGCCAGAGTGAACTTCAACGTTTAACGATAAATTACCACTCGAAATTTCTTTAACAACACTTGCCGCATAACTTGGTTCGCCACCCAATTCATTAAGCAATCGACGCACAATAATCATTCCAAAAAATACAGATAACGCCAATCCAGCGATTACCATAACAATTGATGTAATCAACGAAAATTGGTAACGACTTTGCGCCGCTTCATATTCTTGTCGCGCTATATCTTTTTGTAATTGAACTAACGCATCAATGCCATCAGAAACAGGAACGAATAACGGACGGATTTTTTCAACAACTATTTTTTGTATAGATTCGGAATCCCCGTCATTTTTAAGCAGTTCTAATGCTGGATTAATACCTTCAGCTGCATATTTTTTACGCGCTTCGATAAATTTATTTGCCAGTTCTGCTTCATCGGGTGTCATTTCAGTTGTCGCGTAACCATTCCAAAGCTTGTCGATGTCAGCACGAGCTTTTTCTATTTTTTCCAAACTGCGCTTCTTTTCTTCAGGCTCATTAACTGCATTCGCAATTTTCAGACGAATATCAATTTGCTTTGCTTTAATTTCGGAAAGGTCAGCAATAGGAATTGTTCTATCGGCATAAACCGTTTTTAAACCCTCATTAGTTCTATGCAGCGCGTACAGATTTAAACCGCTCAACATGAGCATCACGGCTGACATTAAACCGATAAGAAAAAGTAGACGATTTTTAACGGTGAGATTATTAAACATGATTGAGCGGCCTCTGTTTTATTTTGTAACTTAAATAGTTATATTGAATTCAGTTGTCGGCATTAAGATGACATTTTCAAGAAGCTGCCCAAAACTTAACCGTATTTTTGTTTATTTCGGTTCATCCAAAAATTTGTCGCTAATTGATGTGCTTGTTCTTTTGTTTCAGTTTTATTCAGCAATTTCAAAGCCACAGCAGCTGTGCCAATTACCGTCGCCTCGGCAAATTCGTCTTCGATTTCACCGCGCCACAACAACGCGAGTTGTTCAGGATTTAAATTTTCGGGTTTAACGTGTCGATGCGTAAATAATGCGTCCCACATTTCGTCACTTAATTCACCGTTATGAACACTTTGCACCAAACATTCTACGTCAGGATTTCGTTCTGTTTCACCGCCCTCGCCTTTTAAAACCGCCATGTGTGGCTGATTTAAAAGCATCGCCGCGTGTTGATGTACGGCTCGATAACTGGGGTGAAAAATACCTTGAATGCTATAAGGCGCATCAAACGGATTGAGCAAACGCACCAACGTGTGAACGGGTGAACGCAATCCTAAAATTGGACGAAGTTGGATAATTTCATTCAATTTTGGACAAAAGTGCGCGAGCGATAAATAACTAAAACGTTGCGTTTGTAATTGGTGTTTTGCTTCTTCAATCGACGCTGCTGCATTTAATCCTAAATGATGTAACACATTTTCAGTATAAATTCGGTCTGGCGAATGTCCTTCTGCCCCGTGCATAAAAATCGTCACACCATTTTCAACTAACAACAAAGCCGATAATAAAAACCACGGTAAATGCCGACGTTTTCCCGCATACGACGACCAATCTAAATCAACATGAATACTATTTTGAAAGTGAAAAAACTCGCGTCCTGCTTGAGCAAAGCCTGCTAATTCTTCGGCGGTTTCTTCTTTTACCCGCATTAACATTAAAAACGCGCCTAATTGAATTGGTAAAACTTCATCTGCCAAAATCATTTTCATCGCTTTATAGGCTTCTTCTCGTGTGAGAGGACGTGAACCTTTCTTGCCTTTGCCTAAAATACGGACAATTTCAGCAAATGGGTGTTCTTCTGACGGTGTGTGTTCGTGGTGAGTAAAAGTCATAACGTAAATCTCAAATAATGATCAAGTAACAATGCGGCAAAAATCACTGTGATATAAACAATCGAATACCAAAATGTCCGCATCGCGGTTTTATTATCTTTTGCTCGCATCATCGCAATAACGTAATACAAAAAAACGATATTTAAAATCAACGTCACGCCTAAATAAATGAGTCCACTCATGCCTGTTAAATACGGCAACATCGTCACAATGAACAGCAAAACGGTATAAAGCAAAATCTGCAATCGCGTGTAATCTGCACCGTGTGTCACTGGCAACATTGGGATATTTACTTTGGCGTATTCTTTTTCACGCGCAATCGCTAACGCCCAGAAATGAGGTGGTGTCCAAACAAAAATAATCAGCGCGAGTAATAAAGCGTAAGGATGCACTTCGCCTGTCATCGCGCACCAACCTAATAATGGCGGTGTTGAGCCAAATAAACCGCCAATCACAATGTTTTGTGGTGAAGCGCGTTTCAAATAGCAGGTGTAAATAATGGCGTAGCCGAATAACGATAAAAATGTCAGCACGGCAGTCAACATATTCACTTTTACGATTAACAAAAGCATTGCCACAATTCCTAAAATTGCAGCGAAACTTAAAACGTTCGTGGTACTTAAATCGCCTTGTGGCAACGGACGATTTTCCGTGCGGCGCATTTCTGCATCTGCCTTACGATCGATAAAATGATTGATTGCAGCGGCTGAGGCGGATGCAAAACCAATTCCCACTAAGCTGTAAAACATCAGATCAAGTGGCGGCAACATTGGCATTGCAAGCAACATTCCAACGACTGCGGTAAATAACATTTCTGCAACCACATTGGGTTTGCAGAGCGTGAGGTAACTTTTCCAAAGAGGTGTAGGCATAATGAATATAATCCGAATTTTAAAAAAATCATGAAGTTGGCAGCAACTGTAGCAGACGCAAAAAACTAACGTCAACTAATGTGGTACACAGAAGAACGTGGTTATATCGCCGCTCTGTGTCAAATAAACCACCGAATGGAGGACAAATCGAAATCGCAAAAATAGTAAGACTATTCTTATTTTGAAAAATCAGACCGTTTTGAGACTATCACTGTGTTAAATTTTAACCCAGATTTAGATTTCAACTTTTTTTGAATTTTTGGAGATTAAAATGGCTGCATTTGAACCAACAGTTGTAATTGCAAACGATTACTCAAACACATTTTCTAATATGTCGATTGAAGGCTGCAACATAGTGGCATCAGCGTCTGATGATGACAGTGTTTTTATATCATCTAAAAAAAAACCTTCTTTGATTGTTGTTGTAAATTCAAAATCATCTGGCAAAACCGTATTGCACTTACAAAATAATTGGGAAACAAAAGATATTCCTGTTGTCGTGACACAATCTTCATCGGTTAATGAAATTACATCGGAAATAAGAGTGCAGCTTTTATTGAGAACAAATGTGATGAGTTTTAGATGATAATAACGGTTTGGCTTTGAATAAAAAGCCGCGTGTATTTTCAGTAATACGGTTATTTTATGGTTACACTGAATTGTTTATATCTTCGTCTATCGTCTTTGCCATTGACGCTAAAACATCATGCGCTTTAAGAACCGTTTCATGAATCTTTTTGCTATTTTCGGATTCAGATTGACGTGCTAACAGCACTTCAACAGTCATCATTAACATTCCTAATTGATTTAAAGGTTGTTTCCATCGGTGTGCAATGACACTCATCGACGCGCTCACATCATTTTGTCGATGTTGAATGTTGAGTAATTCCGCTTTAAGTTTTTTATTCAATCGAAAAAAATGCAAAGCAGCAAAACTCACTATTAACAATAAAAACGTTACACCCGACAACACGTTAAAAACAGTCGAATCTAATTTGAGTTCAAACGCATACGCACTGATTGGAATGGATAAAAATAATAAACTCACTAAACCGATAATTATTTTTTCTTTTTTACATTTCAATATACCAACCCCTCCCTGGCTGATTTTTAATCACGTCACATTGCAATTTCTTGCGTAATTCACCGAGTAAATTTTTTAATGCCGAATTGGTCATTTCCTCATTCTCCCAAATAATTTGGTTGATTTCAGATTTTGATACTATCTTACTTTTACTCGAAATAAGTAATTCAAGCAAAAGACATTCTTTACGCCCCAAACTCACTTCTTCATTCCCTACAAACAAACGTTTTTGCGTTATATCGTAACGAATATCAGGCGTTATCTGTATGTCATCTAATTTTGCACCAATCCGTTTAACTACATTTTCTAATGCGGTGTTGAGTTTTTTAAAATTTAGCGGTTTCGTCATGTAGCCATCAATTTGTAAATTGGTGGCTCGAAGAAGATATTCGGTGTCGGTGAACGCACTTAAAATAATAACCGATGTTTGATTATTGCATTGACGAAGCTGTTCGATAAAACACAAACCATCTACACTGGGCATTTGAATATCGGTAATAATAATATCGATAGGGTCACTATCTAGTATTTTAAGAGCATTATCGACATCATGAGCTAAATACATGACGTTAAAAAAGCCAGACATTAAGTTGTAAGCATCTGCACAAGTTGCAATGTTGTCTTCGACAAATAATAAATTCAATTTTTTTAAAATGAGTGCGTTATTTAGCATGTAATTGAACGACGCGGAATGTGAATTAACGCTTCATTGATTCAAAAAATTCACTATTTGTTTTAAAGTCTTTCAACTTACCAATCAAAAATTCTGACGCTGCCATATCATCCATTGGATGCAAAATTTTCCGCAAAATCCATGTTTTTTGCAACGTTTCAGCATCCACTAAATACTCTTCACGACGTGTACCAGAACGATTGATGTTAATCGCGGGATAAATACGTTTTTCAGCAATTTTACGGTCTAAATGCAATTCCATGTTTCCTGTGCCTTTGAATTCTTCAAAAATCACATCGTCCATTTTAGAACCCGTATCAACCAATGCTGTGGCGATAATAGTTAAACTTCCGCCTTCTTCGATATTTCGTGCTGCGCCGAAGAAACGCTTAGGTTTTTCTAATGCGTTTGCATCAATACCGCCTGTTAAAATTTTTCCAGATGATGGTACAACTGTATTGTAAGCTCTCGCCAAACGAGTGATTGAATCCAGTAAAATGACCACATCGTGTTTATGTTCAACTAATCGACGCGCTTTCTCAATGACCATTTCAGCAACTTGAACGTGACGAGTAGCGGGTTCGTCAAAGGTACTTGAAATCACTTCACCATGTACGCAACGCTCCATTTCGGTGACTTCTTCTGGACGTTCATCAATCAATAAAACAATCAAATAACACTCAGGATGTTTTTCAGCGATGGCTTGTGCCAAACTTTGTAAAATCATTGTTTTCCCCGCTTTAGGTGGAGAAACAATGAGTCCGCGTTGACCTTTACCAATAGGCGCAATCAAATCAATCATGCGTCGTGTTAAATCTTCACTGGTTCCATTTCCCTGTTCTAAAACAAAACGTTGGTGAGCAAACAGCGGTGTTAAATTTGAAAAGGTAATTTTATTTTTTGTGTTTTCTGGCGGTTCAAAATTGATTTGATCCACTTTTAACATCGCAAAATAACGTTCGTTATCTTTTGGAGGACGAATTTTACCTGTAATCGTGTCGCCTGTTTTTAGTGAAAAACGACGAATTTGGCTTGGTGAAACATAAATATCATCTGGACCTGCGAGGTAAGAACAACCAGGTGTACGAAGGAAACCAAAACCATCGGCTAAAATTTCTAATACGCCGTCGCCAGAAATATCATCGCCAGCTTTGGCTTGTTTTTTCAAAATTGCAAAAATCAAATCTTGTTTTCGTGAACGAGCCACATTTTCAAGCCCAAGAGATTCGGCGATTTCGATAACTTCACTGATTTGTTTTAGTTTTAATTCGGTAAGATTCATAAAAGACAGCTCAAAAGAAAGGAATAGCGTTCAGAACTAATGTTCAAAACGATTATTGGAGTAAAAAATTAAGGGATTTTTATTTTGGAATGATGTGTTTGAAGTACGTCACGACTGTGACACCCGTTAAGTATAGCTGAAACGTGCTATAGCGTCCAACCTAATGCAGTATTTTCATTCTTGAGAAAAAAATGAGATTGCAAAAAAAATAAATACAAATTTAAAGCGTTGTTATCAATAGCGAAGACAATCCACCAAAACTACCATTACTCATCAAAACAACATGACATCCGTGTTGGATTTCATTTTTAACTCGTGTCACAACCTCTTGCAAGGTCTGGCAAACCAAAGTATTGCTCGCTAATGTCATCGTGCTGTGTGATTCTGGCTGATAAATAATTGCTACGTCAGCAGCGCGTAATGAAGCAGCCAACGTATGCTGATGCACACCCAATCGCATCGTATTGGAACGTGGTTCAACAATCGCAATAATCTTTTCCCTGCCTACTCTTTGCCGTAAACCATCTAATGTAGTTGCTATTGCTGTTGGATGATGCGCGAAATCGTCATAAATTGTCACACCATTTTTCGATGCTAAGATTTCCATGCGACGTTTTACATTTTGGAAATTTGATAACGCACTAATCGAATTATTTGGCAGAATTCCGACGTGATGTGCTGCTGCCATTGCCGCTAACGCATTTCGTACATTGTGTTCACCCGTTAAATTCCAATGCACTTCACCTTGATGATGAACGCCGAAATATACACCGAAATGACTACCATCTGAAGTTAACAAATCTGCATTCCAACTGCCTTCGCCCAGAATACTGGTATAAGAAACAGGTGTCCAACAACCCAACGCTAACGTTTCTTCTAACGCTAAATCACCTTCTGGCGCAATCAACACCCCTTCACTCGGTACAGTACGAACAAAATAATGAAACTGTTTTTGAATTGCGGCTAAATCTGGAAAAATGTCTGCGTGGTCATATTCTAAATTATTTAAAACAGCGGTGCGTGGGCGGTAATGGACAAATTTTGACCGCTTATCAAAAAATGCTGCGTCATATTCATCCGCTTCAATCACGAAAAAATTAGAATCTGTTAACCGTGCCGACACACCAAAATTCAACGGAATACCGCCGATTAAAAAGCTCGGATTAAATCCATTCGCCTCTAAAATCCACGCGACCATGCTGCTTGTCGTTGTTTTTCCATGCGTTCCAGCCACGGCTAAAACCCATTTATCTTGCAATACATTTTCAGCTAACCATTGTGCGCCACTGGTATAACGCAACCCGCGATTTAAAATCGCTTCGACTTCTGGATTGCCACGCGATAACGCATTACCAATAATCACCAAATCTGGCGCGTCTAAATTTTCCGCACAATACCCTTCTTTGAGAATAATGCCTTGCGCGATAAGTTGATGGCTCATTGGGGGATAAACATTTTGATCAGAACCGCTCACTTCATGACCTAATTGTTTTGCGAGAATAGCCAATCCCGCCATAAATGTGCCGCAAATACCTAGAATATGAATACGCATAAATTATCGCAAAATCCGTTGTTTAGTTTTGTCATGCTCAGGCAACTTAGGGGCGCGCTTTGCGGGTTTTGGTGAAAGGTCTCTTTTGGGAACGTGTTTTTTTACTTCCGCCAATAAATCGTTTCCTACTTCCGACCATTTATCATGCAATACATATTCTTCTAACCACAATGCCCCTGAAATATAAGGCAATGCACGATGACGAGCTTCAAGTAGTTCAACATTACCAGGGAATAATTCATTTCCAATAACAATTAATTCTGGATTACTCTCTAAATTTTTAATGCTAAAAGGTTCTTTCAGTTGAACCCTAGCCGCTTCTAATTTACGGCGAATATCGGGAGTAATACAACTGTCTGAACCTGTTACGTCATGACCTGCTTGTCGCGCCAACAAAGCTAATCCACTCATAAATGTCGTCCCCACGCCAATAATGTGTATCCGCATTGTCTTTTCTCCGCTTAACGTTTTTTCTTCGGCTTTTCAGATTCAGCTGCCGCTGCTTCTTCAGCCGCTTTTTTAGCTGCAATTTCTTCAGCAGTAGGTTCAGGGGGTTTTGGAGGCTCCGCCCCTTTCGCGCCATTAGCCTCTAAAATTTTCACAACACTTTCACTGCTAATTTTTTTCGCACGTTCTAACAACGGCACTTGTTGTGCGTCTTGAGCATTTACATTCGAGCCAGCTTTAATCAGCAAATTGATAATATCTTCATCACCAAAAATCAATGCGTCCATTAACGCTGTATTACCCACGTTATCAGCAGTATTTACATCTGCGCCATAAGCTAACAACGTTTTTATGCTGTGCAAATTACCACTAAAACACGCAGCCATTAACGCTGTTCGTCCACCTGCATTTTTGCTATTTACATCAACACCTTGATTTAACAAAGTAATGACGCGCCCTTCATTACCATTCATTGCGGCAAGAAATAAATCTTTGCCATCTTCTGCGTGTAATTGTGGCGAAGATGCGAGTAATAACATAATCAAATAATTTCTATACTTCATACGGAATCGGTACCTGCGTTTAGAGAAAATTGGGATAGAATGAATGCAAAGAACCAACGAACTAATGGAATTTCACCTTCATGAACGAAAATCATAATATCAGCGTTACCGCTACTGCGTCATTCGTCGAAACGGAATCAGACGCAAATCAGAACCGCTACATTTTTGCCTATACTATCACTATCGCTAACACGGGTAAAAGTACGGCACAACTATTACAACGCCATTGGGTCTTAACCGATGCTAATGGCAAGACGCAAGAAGTTCACGGCGATGGTGTCATTGGAATGCAGCCACAAATCAATTCCAGTGAAAAATTTCAATACACCAGTAGCGCATTACTTGAAACTGATGTCGGCATTATGCAAGGTTATTACACGTTTCGTGACGAAAAGGGCGAAACTTTTAACGCACCGATTCCTTGTTTTACACTCGCCATTCCGCGTACTTTGCACTAAATCGTTATGGCTATTTATGCAATTGGTGACGTTCAAGGCTGTTTTGACGAATTATTAAATTTACTCGATAAAATTTCATTCAATGAGCATTCAGATCGTCTTTGGTTTACAGGTGATTTAGTTAATCGTGGCGAAAAGTCTTTAGAAACGCTACGTTTTATTAAAAATCTTGGTTCAGCCGCAACGACGGTTTTAGGCAACCACGATATTCATTTATTAGTCACGGCAAACTTTCCCGAACGCACCAAGAAAAAAGACACGTTACAAGCCATTTTCAACGCGCCAGATAGAGACGAATTACTCGATTGGTTACGGCAACAACCGTTATTTCATTATGAAAATGATGTGGGATTATTGCACGCAGGTTTGCCACCACAATGGGATTTAGCACAAACACAAGCAATGGCGACATTAGCTGAAAACGCGTTGCGTGGTACAGATTATAAAGATTTATTAACACAACTTTATGACAATCAACCCAATATCTGGTCGGAAAAATTAAACGGAATTGAACAACTACGTTTTATTTTTAATTGTTTTACGCGCATACGTTTTTGTGATGAAAAAGGACGTTTAGATTTTAAAAATAGCGGTGAAATTGGCTCACAACCCGCAAATTTATTGCCATGGTTTGCGATCAAAAATCGAAAGTCTGCAAATATCAAACTCATTTTTGGGCATTGGGCAGCGTTAGGATATTACGAAGGATATAATTGTGTGGCGATTGATACGGGCTGTATTTGGGGGCGTGAATTAACCGCTTTACGCTTAGACGGCGATAACGTACAACGATTTAGTGTGACTGCAAAATCATAAAAGCGACAAAATTTTCTCGTTTCATCTTAGGAAAAGTATTTTAAATGCCAAATAATACCAATGAAATCACACCGCCGTTTGTTGAGCCGATTATAAAAAATGAAAAAATTTTGCCAATTATTGTTGGTATTGGTGCATCGGCGGGCGGCTTAGAAGCATTTGAGCAATTTTTTCATCACGCGCCAGCAGATAGCGGTATGGCATTTGTTCTCGTGCCACATCTTGATCCGAGTCACGCCAGTTTATTAACCGAAATTTTGCAACGCGCCACAGCAATGCCCGTGCTTGAAGCGTCAAATAAAGCGGTAGTGAAAGCCAATCACGTTTATGTGATTCCGCCCAATCGTGATATGAAAATTCTTCGTGGCAAATTGCAACTCACCGTTCCGAAAGCTCCGCGTGGTCAACGTATGCCGATTGATGCGTTTTTTCGCTCTTTGGCAGAAGATCAAACCGAAAATGCTGTTGGCATTATTCTTTCAGGGACAGGAACCGATGGGACACTTGGATTACGCGCTATTTTAGGTGTAGGCGGTGTTACGTTGGCGCAAGAACCAACCACTGCAAAATATGATGGTATGCCTCAAAGCGCGATTCAATCGGGTTATGTAACGCATATTTTACCTGTTGAAAAAATGCTAGAAGTTCTAATGAGCAGCACCAAAAATTTCGTCGTTAAAACGACATCGTCTCATCCACAATCCGTTCCAGCAAAAGAAATTGATAGCATATTGCTACAACTCCGCAGCATTACAGGTCACGATTTTTCGCTTTATAAAAAAAGTACCATCGGGCGACGCATCGAACGGCGAATGCTGCAACATTCTATTGACGACACCGAAAATTACGCCACTTACATCAAAGAACACCCCGCCGAAGCACATATTTTGTTTCGAGAATTGCTGATTAACGTGACTTGTTTTTTCCGTGATACTGCTGCATTTGAAGTATTAGAAAAGAAAATCTTGCCCGAATTAGTCAAAAATAAAACGAACGGTGACACATTTCGTGTTTGGATTTCAGGTTGTTCGACAGGTGAAGAAGCCTATTCTGTCGCGATTTTATTGCGCGAACTTTTAGATGAATCGCGTAAAGAAATCAAAATACAAATTTACAGCACGGATTTAGACGATGACGCTATTGATAAGGCGCGAGCGGGTATTTATCCACTCAATATCGCGCAAGATGTCACGCCAGCACGGTTGCATCGTTTTTTCATAAAAGAAGAAAATAGTTATCGCATCAAAAAAGAAATTCGAGAAATGATTGTTTTCGCCATTCAAAACGTCATTAAAGATCCACCTTTTACCAAATTAGATTTTCTCAGCTGTCGCAATTTGATGATTTATTTAACGCCAGAATTGCAAGATAGATTGATTACCGCATTTCATTACGCGCTAAAACCCGATGGCGTGTTGCTTTTATCGCCATCAGAAAGTGTAGGTCATCACACCGATTTATTTTCTACCATCAATCATAAATGGAAATTTTACCGCGCTACAAATACGACTGCGTCCAGTCGAACAATGATGACACGTCCATTGGCATGGGCTGCAGCAAAAAGTGGCGATAGTGAAATTGGAGTTTCGCCCATAATGAAAGAAACAAATTTCGCTGAATTAACACGACGTGTCTTAATTCAATTTTTCGCACCCGCTTCTGTCGTGACAGATTTGAACGGTAATATCCTTTATGTGCATGGTGATACAGGAAGATATTTACGTCCCGCCCCTGGTCATGCCACATTAAATGTCATTGAAATGGCGAGGGAAGGATTGGATTTAGAATTACGCAGCGGACTTTTTTTAGCGGCTTCCGAAGGTACATCAACACTAAACCGCGAAACACAAGTGAAAACAAATGGCGGTTTTAGTACCGTGAATTTGACCATTCGCGCATTACCCGATTCAAACGGCAGTCAAAAACAAATTCTTGTTAGCTTTCAAGATGTTCCTAAAACAATTACTACAAAACGTCGCAAACATATTGTTAAACCTGCTGAATTAACACGCATCGAAGAACTTGAACGAGATTTAGCGTATTTAAAAGAAAGTCATCAATTCAATCACGAAGAACAACAAGCCTCGAATGAAGAACTCAAATCGACAAATGAAGAGTTGCAATCGACCAACGAGGAATTGCAATCAACTAACGAAGAATTAGAAACGTCAAAAGAAGAATTGCAATCTGTGAATGAAGAAATGATTACGGTAAATTCGGAATTTCAAGGCAAAATCGAACAGCTGTCCGATATTCAAAACGATATGAAGAATTTGCTCGATACGATTAACGTCGGCATTCTTTTTCTGGATAGAAATTTATTGATTCGCCGTTTTACCCGTGAAGCGACAAAAATTTATCGTTTAGCAGAATCTGATGTTGGACGGTCGCTGAACGACATTCGGTGTATGGCGGAAGGCGATGATTTATTAGTTGCCGCACAACAAGTTTTAGATTCGCTGATTCCGTATGAGCGCGAAATGAGTATTGGAAATGATGAATGGATATTGGCACGCATTCAGCCGTATCGCACATTGGATAACGTCATTGATGGCGTGGTACTCACATTTACAAATATAACTTCTCGCGTCAAAGCGATTGCAACAGAAGACGCGTTAATTTTAGCAGAAGGCATTGTGAATACGATTCGCGAACCGTTTGTTGTTCTGGATGGCAATTTGAATATCGTGTTTGCAAGTCGCACGTTTTACCGAATTTTTAAAACCACCCAAGAAGAAGCCATTAACCGTTCAATTTATACAATGGGTGATAAACAATGGGATACACCCGTATTACATGAATTATTCGATAACATTTTAGAAATCGATAAGCCATTGGACAATTATGAAATTTATTACGATTTCCCTGTTATTGGAAAACGATTACTCACGCTGAACGCACGACGCATTGTGGGCAGAATCGGCATACCTAAAATGATTTTATTATCTATTTTTATTCGCTGGGAAAATTCAAGTGAATTGTAAAAGACGATGCGGGTTGAAATAACGCCCGCCACCTTTTCTAACGTATAATGCACTCATTCGACATCTTCATTTTTTACATTTTTCATGACTCACTGGCTTAAAAATAATCCTCATTTACTCAGCGGCGGCTTCAAAGGTATCGAAAAAGAAAGCCTTCGCATTAACGCTCAAGGTTTGATTTCGCAAAGCCTTCACCCACACGCACTAGGTTCGACGCTAACACATTCACAAATCACCACTGATTATTCAGAAGCATTAATTGAACTGATTACGTCGCCATTTGCCGACATTCGTGACACGCTAAAAGAACTACAAAACATTCATCAATTCGTTTATGAGAATTTAGGCGATGAGCAGTTGTTATGTGCGAGTATGCCGTGTGGCATTGATGGCGACGAGAGCATTCGGATTGCCGAATATGGCACTTCAAATATCGGGCGCATGAAACACGTTTATCGTCATGGTCTTTGGCATCGTTACGGGCGTACGATGCAAGCGATTGCAGGCATTCATTTCAATTATTCTGTGCCTGACAAATTGTGGGAGTTTTTGCATAAAAAATCGGGAAAATCTGAATCATTCGCTGATTTTAAAAATGCGGCGTATTTTGGATTGATTCGGAATTTCCAACGAATTGGCTGGTTGATTTTGTATTTATTTGGCGCATCGCCCGCGATTTGTAAAAACTTTTTCAAAAGTCGTCCCGCGTTAATGGCTCAATTTGAAGAGTTTGATAATGGCACGCTTTATCATCCGTTCGCGACATCGTTACGCATGAGCGACATTGGTTATAAAAGCAAAAATCAGGCGAATTTGGCGATTGATTACAATACGCTGAATGGTTATGTTGATAGCTTGAGTGCAGCGATTAGCACGCCTTATGCGGATTATGAAAAAATCGGCGTGTGCGAAAATGGCGAATATAAACAATTGAACACCAACATTTTGCAAATTGAAAACGAGTTTTACAGCATCATGCGTCCAAAACAAATTGCGTTGTCGGGTGAAAAACCGACTTCCGCATTGCGTCGTGGCGGTGTCGAATATGTGGAAATGAGAGCGTTGGATTTAAATCCATTCCAACCGTTAGGCGTTGACGAACCGACAGCGCGTTTTATCGAAGCGTTATTGTTGACATGTTTATTGACGGAAAGCCCTGAAATTAACGCCGCTGAATTTCGCGTAAATAATTCAAATCAGTTAATCGTCGCAAATAGCGGACGTAAACCTAATGTGGAATTGGTGAAAAACGGCGAAACGATTACGTTGCAAAACTGGGCGCGTGAAATTTTGATTTCGATGCAGCCGATTTGTGAAGCGTTAGATTCGACTGAAACCGATTCACCGTATTTTGAAACCTTAAAATTACAACGTGAATTGATTGAAAATCCCAATTTAACGCCGTCTGCAAAAATATTGGCTGCGATGCGTGAAAATAAAAAACCGTTTGCATGTTTTGCGGTGAATCAATCCGCAGAATTAGCAAAATTTTTTACAGGGCAATCCTTAGACGACACCACACGGCAGAAATTTAAGAATTTGGCGGTAGAATCTCACGCAAAACAACGTGAATTAGAAGCCGCATCACAACTGCCTTTTGAACAATTTTTGAAACAGTATTTCTCCCAATTATGAACATTGAAACGTTACAAACTGAACTTGCGGGTAAAAATCCGCGAGTGATTTTAAAAGCCGCGTTGGCACAATTCGACAATATCGCGATTTCATTCAGTGGCGCGGAAGATGTTGTGTTGATTGATTTGGCATTGAACATTCGCAAAGATATTTCTGTTTTTTGCCTAGACACGGGACGTTTGCACGCGGAAACGTATCGTTATATCGAACAAGTGCGAAAACATTACGGCATCGAAATCGAGGTATTAAGCCCAAACCGTGAATTGCTTGATGCGTTTGTAAAAACGAAAGGTTTGTTTAGTTTTTACGAAGATGGACATTCGGAATGTTGTGGAATTCGTAAAGTTGAACCGTTACGCCGTAAATTGGCAAATGTCGATGCGTGGATTACGGGACAACGAAAAGATCAAAGTTTGGACACGCGCCAAGATATTCCCGAAGTTCAAATCGATAGCGCGTTTTCAACACCAGAACACACGTTAATTAAATTTAATCCGTTATTGAATTGGACTTCGGCGCAAGTGTGGGATTATATCGAAGCGTATCAAGTGCCTTATAATCCGCTGCATCAACAAGGGTTTATCAGTATTGGTTGTGAGCCGTGTACGCGAGCGATTTTGCCAAATCAACATGAGCGTGTCGGGCGTTGGTGGTGGGAAGATGCGGCGAAAAAAGAATGTGGTTTGCACGCGGGGAATACAAAAAACTAAATCGAAAAAGGGCGACAAAATCGCCCTTTTTTGCATTTAAAAATTAATCTTCAGACTGTTCAACTAAAAACTTTTTGTAGTTAATAGATACTTTCAAACCCGCAAATCGTCCCGCCATGCGCGTTAATTCCTGCGTCTTTTTATCAAACGAAAGTTTCACTTCATTTAATGCGCGGTCTTCATAACCTTTTTCGATTTCGTGCGTATCGAGCAAGAAATGATAAACATAAATTTCCTGTTCGGGTTCGTCTTTGATTTCTAACGGTTCGCCCAATTTCGCCACAATCGTCGCTTTTTTTGGCAAATGTTCAGATATTTTTTCCAACAACGCGCTATTCGCTTTGAGTTGATGTTTCTCTTTGTCGATTTCCGCGCCACCAATCGAACGCAACGACACTTCTAAAAACTTTGGCGGCGCAATTTGTAAAAATAACGACGAAAATGACCACGCCGTCAGCTTACTTTCTTTGTTGAAATACAAATCGGTATAAAATTTAATTTCGGGTTTAATCAAATTCCCGTCTTTATCAATTTTACGAAACCAATACCGCCATTTACGCCCATCTGGCGTGGGCGAATCGTCACTCGGATACAAACGCGACAATGACACAAAATCTTTGTTGTACAAAATCGGGTCTTTGAATTGCAACGTGAACTCATCAGTCACGACAATCGCAAAATGTTTATCAAAATCGTTCATCTGCTGATAAACCTGAAACGCTCGCAGCCAATATACACAACCCGTCAACATCAACGCGAGCATGAGAATCGCCACAAATGAACTTTTTTTAATTAACGTTTTCATTCAGGTAAATTAGCGACAAAATTTCTTAAATATGCCAAAAAGTCTTCTTTTAGTTCGGGGTGAATTAAGGCTTCTTCAACGCTGGCTTGTAAATAACCTAATTTTGAACCGCAATCGTAACGTTTGCCTTCAAATTCATAAGCAAACACATTTTGATCCAGCATTAAAGCGGCAATCGCGTCAGTCAATTGGAATTCTCCACCTGCACCTTTGCCTGTTTCTTCAATCTTTTTGAAAATCGCGGGCGTTAAAATATAACGCCCAACTACCGCTAAATTCGACGGCGCACGATCAGGCGCGGGCTTTTCAACAATTAAATCGACTTGCCCTAACGTCGGAGACATTTCTTTGGTTTTCACAATCCCGTATTTATCCGTTTCATTTGGATCAATGCGTTCAACACCTAAAATACTGCATTGATTTTTGTGATATTGCGCGACCATTTGCGTTAAACAACCGCTATTTTCACCATTCACAATTAAATCGTCCGCCAAAATAACCGCAAACGGTTCATCGCCAATCGCCCGTTTTGCACAATGTACCGCGTGACCTAAACCTAATGCTTCTGCTTGACGAATAAAAATAAACGTCACATTCGGCGGCATCATTTGACGAATCATTTGTAACGTTTCGATTTTGCCGCGAATCATCAATTCATTTTCAAGTTCGTAGGCTTTGTCAAAATGATCAACAATCGCGTTTTTGCTACGTCCTGTAATAAAAATCATCGTGTCAACCCCAGCTGCAACCGCTTCTTCAACTGCATATTGAATTAACGGTTTATCAACAATCGGTAACATTTCTTTCGGGCTAGCTTTTGTCGCAGGTAAAAAACGTGTACCTAAACCCGCAACTGGAAAAACTGCTTTTCTGATTTTTTGGCTCATTTAATTAAATCTCATGGTTGTTTGATTTGAATACAAATTTTATCTTGTATCTCTTTCATTATTATTTTCAACAGCTTCTCGATGCACTTTGACAAATCGAATACCGACTAACTCTGAAAAATCTTCTTTTTTAGGATCACTTGCTCGATTTGTCATTACTTCGAGCGTAACGTTAATTTCACTGCCATTTGCCATCATAATTTTGCAATTTTCATGTATCGTCCCTGGCTTTAAAAAATATGAAAATTCTTTATCCACATTGATGACGGAACACCCAGACAAACTGACATCGCGCAAACTTAAACTCATTACATCAGCGTATATATCCCCCGTGGTTTTTATTCCTGTTTTTTCAAACAAAACCTTACGTTCTTTTAATAAAATACGCTCTATATGATCGGTAGCTTCACGATATTTTTCTCTATAATCAACAGTGGATTGGTTAGGCACTGGGGCTTTTAAAATAATTTCGCAAAAATTAGCAGCGTCAGACGATATTTTGTTGCGGTCATGTACACGTCTATTTTGCCAATTCAACATCGGGGGAATTGTTATCACTAAAACATTGGTGTCTTCGTATGTCGTATTTTTAATAGACTTACTTGAGAACTCAACTTCAATATCATGAAATACCGTCGTGAATTCAATATACGATGCTTTAATTACACTTTTATTGAAATTGTCAGACGCATCGAAATCTAAAATAGCTTTTCCACTTTCATTTTCATTAATGACTGCCATGTAGCTAAAGAAAATCGCATTTTTTTTATCATCGATACCAACAATCGTTGTTGTTGCAGATGCCTCGCCGTCATTTGAAGTAGTGACGTTTATTGTCGTTTTGTGTTTAGCCAACAATGATAATTTGCTAATTATCATATCTCGCTTCTTCAGTAGTGAAGAATTACTCATTTATCGCTCCTCTTAATCTGTAAATTTATCTCGAATAACCAAAAATTCATCTAAATGCTTAAAAAATAAATCCAATAATTCTGGATTAAAATGTTCGCCACGCTGTTCGTGAAAATAATCTAAAATTCGCGGCAATTCCCATGCTGATTTATAACAACGCGCTGAACCCAACGCATCAAAAACATCAGCAATCGCCACAATCCGCCCTGAAACACTAATTTGTTCACGCATCAAACCATTTGGATAACCTGTGCCATTCCATTTTTCATGGTGTTCCACTGCAATCGTTGCTGCCATTCGTAACAAAGGGAGTTGTGATATAGATAACATTGAAAAACCTAATGTCGTGTGGTTTTTCATTGCTTCAAATTCTTCAATCGTTAATTTACGGTCTGCATTCAAAATAACATCGGAAATCGCCACTTTACCAATATCGTGCATCGGCGAAGCGTGTTGAATTAACGCGGTATCATCAGCACTACAACCATATAAATTCGCTAATAAACACGAGTATTCTGCAACGCGTTTAACGTGTTGCCCTGTTTCAAACGAGCGAGTTTCACAAATTTCACCCATTGTGAAAATCAACTCACGTTGCGTATCAATAATTTCCTGATTTAAATCATTTATTTCTTTAATTCCTTTGCTAACTTGTTGCGCCATATCATTTTGATACGCTTTCAATTTCAAATGCGTAAAAACGCGCGCTTTGACCTCTTCAAATTGAAATGGTTTGTTAATGTAATCAACCGCACCAACGCTGAACGCTTTTACTTTATCTGAAAGTTCATTTAATGCACTGATAAAAATAATTGGAATATCTTTAGTGCGAGCGTGCTGTTTTAATTCTTTACACACTTCATAACCATCCATATCTGGCATTTTGATGTCGAGTAAAATTAAATCTGGCAATTTTTGTGTGATTGCTTGTAACGCCATCGCACCTGACGTGGCGGGTCTAACTTTGTAGCCTTCATCTTTTAGAATAGATGAAAGCAACTGTAAATTCGCTAATGTGTCATCGACAATCAGCACATCAGCGGTATACGATTCAATCGAATTTTTAAACATAAAAAATGACACAAAAGTTAAAATGAAAAGCTATTACTTATATTGTGCAACTATTATCGTTTTACTGGAATAAAAAATGAGCGACACACCCCTCAAAATTTTAAAAACCGTGTTTGGTTATCCGCAGTTTCGGGGTCAGCAAGAAGCGATTATTAACGACATAATTGCGGGCAAAAATGCGTTAGTTTTAATGCCAACAGGTGGTGGAAAATCGTTGTGCTACCAAATTCCCGCTTTAATTCGGAATGGCGTGGGCATTGTCATTTCACCGTTAATTGCTTTAATGCAAGACCAAGTCGATGCGCTCAAACAATTAGGCATTCGTGCAGCATTTTTAAATTCTGCTTTATCACAACAAGATGCTCGGCAAGTCGAACAACAATTAGTGAATGGTGAACTCGATTTGTTGTATATCGCGCCAGAACGATTGAAAATTTCGACGACATTGGAATTTTTAAAAACACTGCAAATTTCATTATTTGCGATTGATGAAGCGCATTGTGTGTCCCAATGGGGGCATGATTTCCGAGTGGATTATTTGAATTTATGGATTTTGAATGAGCAATTTCCAGATATTCCACGCATCGCCTTGACAGCAACCGCAGATAATCGTACCCGCCTTGAAATTCAACAACGACTTCAACTCGAAGATTCACCGTTGTACATCAGTGGTTTTGATCGTCCAAATATTCGTTACACCATCGTGCAAAAACAAACAGGCAAAGACAAACAGCAATTACTGGATTTTATTCGTAAAAATCACGACGGCGATGTCGGCATTGTTTATTGTATGTCACGCAAAAAAGTTGATGCGATTGCAGAATGGTTAACTGAAAAAGGTATTAACGCCCTGCCCTATCATGCGGGTTTGCCCACGGACGTTAGACAACAAAATCAGCAGCAATTTTTGATGCAAGACAAAATTGTCATTGTCGCCACGATTGCATTTGGAATGGGAATTGATAAACCGAATGTGCGTTTTGTGGCGCATTTAGATTTACCAAAAAGTGTTGAAGCCTATTATCAAGAAACAGGACGCGCAGGACGTGATGGTGCGCCCGCAAATGCTTGGATGGTTTATGGTTTGTCGGATATTGTGATTTTAAAAAAATGGATTGAGCAATCTGAAGCTGACGAGCTGCATAAAAGTCTGGAAATGCACAAACTTGATGCAATGTTGGCGTTATGTGAACAAGTGCATTGTCGCCGACAAACGTTGTTGCAGTATTTTGGTGAAACGTTGGAAAAGCCTTGTGGTAATTGTGATTGTTGTTTGAATCCGCCACAAACATGGGACGGTACAATCGCCGCGCAAAAAGCATTGTCGTGCGTTCTTCGGACAGGACAATCTTTTGGCTTTGGGGTTTCTCATTTAATCGAAGTTTTACACGGCATTCAGACTCCAAAAGTTCAGCAACATAAACATGATGAATTACCGACTTTTGGTATCGGTAAAGATTTAGACAGTGATCAATGGCGTTCAGTATTTCGACAGTTGATTGCGTTAAATTGCATCACAGTCGATTTTTCTTATAACACATTGAAACTTGCGGTGGCTGGGCATCCCGTTTTGCGTGGCGAACGAAAGTTAATGTTGAGATTAGATTTTCGCCCTGAAAAATCAGTTCGTACACGAACAACGGCGGTAAAAAAAGCGGTCATTACAGATGATTTAAAAACTCGTTTTTGGAATGCGTTGCGTGATAAACGCCGTTTGCTAGCGGAGGCGCAAAATGTACCACCACACACTATTTTCCAAGATGCAACGTTAATGGCAATGATGGAATCAAAACCAAAAACTTTGGTGCAGTTGAGCGAATTATCAGGTGTCGGCGAACACAAACTGATGCAATATGGCGAAGATTTTTTAAAAATAATTCAAATATATACGACGTTAGATAACAATAATTTAAGCTCAAGTGAGATTTCAATTCGGTTGTATAAATTGGGAAATAGCACCGAAATAATCGCAGAATTACGAAAATTACAGCCAGCTACAGTTTATGGGCATTTAGCAGACGGTATTGCGACAAATGAATTGATGTTAAGCGATGTGATGCCAATTTCTGAGGAAGAAATACATGAAATTGAAACCGCAATTTTGGCGTTGCCCGACGATCAAAAAACATCCTTAAAACCTGTTTTTGAGCAATTTGGCGAAAAGTACAGTTACGGAATTTTACGTTGCATTCGTGCTGCGTTGG